>NZ_JAFCLR010000020.1:0-135870 GCF_018131065.1 Bradyrhizobium sp. AUGA SZCCT0431
GACAGCCCGAAATTACCTTGCCATCGTCACTGTCGCCGCCATCGTCTTATGGATGCGATAAGTGTCCACGCCACCTAGCGCGCGTGATCGCGGATCAATATCTTCGGCGAGACCTTCCACATATCAGTTCTGCATGTCAGCCCTGCTGCCATAACGACCGGATTTAGCACGTGCGCACAAATTATATGCGGCCCGCGTCAGCCTGGACCCTTCTGGTGCCACATTGATCCCGAACAATCGTTCTGCTGAAACACCATAGGGTCATCCCATGAAAATATCCGATATCACCTGCCCGTCCTGCGCGTCGGCGTACGAGGTCGCGGAATCAAGCTCACCGATTGGGCGGCCGGGCCGGATTGAATGCATGACCTGCGGCCAGCTTCTCGATGTTTGGCAGGATCCCAAGCTGAGAGCCTATCGGCTGGTGATGTCGTCGGAACACAAGTATCGGCACATCGATGCGCCACCCTCTCCGATTCGCGCGACCGCATAAGCCGATATCGCATCGCGCCTGTCATCGAACGCGCGTAATCTCCGCCGGCCAGCATCGGCCTTGAGGAGACGGCGAGATGACCAAACCCGAATTCATTTCCGCTGAAATCGGGATGCGGGTCACGGCACACGCGCTGCATGTTGGCGACCGCATCAATACGATCGGCTTCGAAACAGAAGCGCTGTCGGCGATCCCGCTCGCGATCAGGGTTGGCACGAGCGGCATCGCCGTTCTGTTCCGCTACGGGGCGGCGGTCCTGATCGGCCTTGCGTCGGAAGAACAAAGCCGCTTCCTGGAAACACTGAAACCCCGGATCGACGGCAAACTGGCGCGCCCCGAAGAGGAAGCCGCCATTCTCGCCTTCGCCGGTGAGGGGGAGACCGAGGATCAGGTCCTGTCCGGCGGCCCCATACAGTTGCGCGACATGTCGCCGGCAAGGCTTCTTGTGGTGGCCGACGTGCTGGCCAAGAGCGTCGTGCTGGCGCACGACGAACGCGAAGTGGCGAAGGTATTCGAGATCATCGAACCGTTTGCCAAGGAGCTGGCAGATCACGGACGAACCCGCCGTGATCGAAAAGGCATCATGCAACTGATCGGAAGCGCCCTGCTGGTCCAGCACAGGGTCTCCGGCCGCATCGCGATCGGAGAAAAGCCTGACGCACTGTGGGATCGTCCCGACCTCGAGCGGCTTTATGCGCGGCTTGAAGACGAATACGAGCTCAAGGAACGCCTCGATGCCCTCAACCGGAAACTTGCCGTGGTCGCGGAGACGGCCAACACCCTTGCCGATATCATCGACACGCGCCGAACCCTGCGCCTCGAACTCATCATCGTCGGGCTGATTGCGTTCGAAGTCATCATCACGCTGTATCAACTTTACATGGGCAAGGGTCACTGACCCCGGGCTTGGCCGGACTCCCCTCGCTATCGCGGGCCCGGCCGCCACGACAGATCATCCGACCACAGATAGATCGCGATCGCAGCAAGGCACAGCACGAGGCCGACCCAGAACATCGGCGAATGATGGACACGCCTCCAGTCGCGTTCGGAAGTCGGCGGCTTCATGGATCACCTCGTTGGCGGGTTTCGGCCGACGACGACTATGGCAACGAACTTGATCCGCGCCAATGTCAGATCGTCGGCAACACCGAGAAGCGCTCCCCTGGCCGCAGCAGCTTCAGCGCGTCGGGATGGGCGTCCTCTTCCCTTACCGCGTCGACCCGCGCCATCGACGGCCCGCGCCGGCACGCTGCGATCATGTCGGCGACGACATCCGCAGGCCCCGCGAACAGTGCCTCGACGCTGCCGTCCCTGCGATTGCGTACCCAGCCCTCGACATCACGTGTCATCGCCTCGTCCGCGACCCAGGCACGGTAGCCGACGCCCTGTACCCGGCCCCGAACGGTGACGTGGCGGATCGCGCCGCTCATCTATTTCTTCAGCCCTAGAAATTCGGCGCTGCGCGCCTTCACATCGGCTTCGCGCATGGCCCGGCCCGTCAACTCTGACGATGCGAGGCCTTTGAGATTTTTCGGCGAGATTCCCTCACGCAGCGCTTTCAGCGTTTCGTAGACGGCTTGCGTGGCGGCGGCGAAAGGCGTGTGTCCCTGCAGCGCAATCTTCACCCGCTGACTTCTGAGAAAGGCCGCATCATCGAGTTCGCCCTGGGTATTGCCGAGCACGATCGGCAGCGTCGTCACCGCCGCAACCGCCTCGACTTCCCGGCGCGTCGTGAGCCCGGTGAAGAACAGCGCATCGACGCCGGTGGCGTCGTAGGCCTTGGCGCGCACCAGGCATTCCTCGAAGCTCGCCGCCGACGGGCCACCGCCGCGCGTTCCGGTGCGGCCCATGATGACCAGCGCGGGATCGCTGCGCCCATCGAGCGCCGCCTTCATCTTGCCGACGCCCTCCTCGAGCGGGATCAGTTGCGGCTCCGAGACGCCAAAGGCCTGCGGCAGCAGCGTGTCCTCGATGGTGAGGCCCGCAGCACCCGCGGTCTCCAGTTCCTGCACGGTCCGCCGGACATTGAGTGCATTGCCGTAACCATGGTCGGCGTCGACCAGCACCGGCAACGCCGCGGCGCGCGACATCCGGCGCATCTGCTCGGCGAGCTCGGTGAGCGTGATCAGCGTGATGTCGGGATCACCGAGCACCGCCAGCGAGGCCACCGAGCCGCCGAACATGCCGAGTTCAAAGCCCAGGTCTTCGGCGATGCGGACGGAAACCGGATCGTAAACCGAACCCGGGCGGATGCAGGTCGATCCGTTGAGGATGGAACGCAATTTTTCACGGCGTTGGCGGAAGGCCATCGGGCACCTCTTACTCCGGTCACTCCGGGATGGTGCGTTAGCACCAGACCCGGAATCTCGAGATTCCGGGCTCGATGCTTCGCATCGCCCCGATGTAACGGGTGACACTTGCGGTAGCGAAAACATCCAAGAAAATCAACACTTAGCCTGCCGCGCTATTTTTCAAAGTGTCACATCGATGCGGATGTGACACTTTCGGTTCTGCTTTTAGACCCTTCCCGCCATCGCGGCGCGGGCATTGCGCGCCCGGTCAGCCATGCGGGTGTAGCGCTCGACCTCTTTCGAGGTGAGATGGCCGCTGATCGCCTGTATCTGATGAATGGTCTTGCCGTCGTTGGCGAGGTCGGTCAGGCAGCGTTTGCGAAGCCCGTGAGGCGTGCAGCGCGCAGGCAGTCCCGCCCTTGGCCATCTCCGCCCCGAACCAATCGGCGAAGCCCTGATCGGTGAATGATCCGCTTCGCGCGCCGATCAGCCTCGTCTTGAGCCCGGTGGCCTTCGTCGCCGCGATAGTCGCGAGCAACTCCGCCGGGATCGGCGTTTCGACCGTGACCGGCTTGCGCTTGCGGTTCTTGAATTGCGTGTACTTCAGGAACGTGGCGGGGCGACCATCGTCAAGGTGTCCGGCATAGGTATTCGGCAGCCCGACGCGGATCACGTCGGAGCGGCGGAAAGCCAGCGCGTTGATCATCTCGATGGCGAGCCGCATGCCGCGTCGTCAGCAAGCTGCAACGCCAGCATCTGCACGCGCTGCGCAATCAGCGGGGAGGCCGTTTGTGAACCTCTCGTTCAAAATCGACCGACCGAACCAAGTTTTCAATTTGATTCGCCAGACCGCCACCGTTTCAAACGGCGCTACAGCAATGTGATGCGCGGATCGTAGATGTGATGCTGTGGGCTGGGCTAGTGTGATGTGCTGTGATGATGTGTGTGGAGGCCGGCCCTCTTGCCGACAGCCCTAACCGGGCGGCCCGTCATCCGCGTTGTCCATGACCGACGTCACAGCTTCTCCTGCAACAGTCTGATTAATTCCTGAGGCGGGCGGCAGTCGACGAGCAGAACATGCCGCACCATAACGATCAGAGCTGCTGGATGCATGAGTTTCAATGGCCGCGTCATGCATACAGCTCCAATTCACATGCGGCCATTGTTACAGGAGAAATACGATGCGTGAAGTAAACGAAAGAGAACTAGCGGTAGACGAACTTGAAGTAGTCTGCGGCGGCGCAACCTGCACATACGCCAGTCAAACCTATAGCATAGGATCCGTTATAAAGATGAGCGATGGGAACAACCACACTTGCCAATCTGATGGAACGTGGAAAAAAGATTAATCTAATTGGGTTGTAGCGCACAAACGCTACAACCCTCGCTAGGTTCGGGACGGCATCTGAGCCCGCCGAACTTCAGCGGCAACGATTTTGCCAAACACGGTCGCCGCAGCTAAGTCCATCGTTGACGGCGGCTCGCCTTGCTGTGCGAAACGCCGCGCGGCGCGATGCTCGTTCGTCGTGACCTGATTTGATTGTGTGACCCCCGTCACTGTGGGCCCGGTCACAGCCCGACATAGTCCCACTCAATTCAATGGCTCACATGTCGCCAACAACACGGAGCGGAACAATGAAGACCGAGCAGGTTCAATCGAACGACAAAATCTCCGACGAAGAACTCGATAACGTCACCGGAGGGGCACGCAAAGCAGGCGAAGGGCAGAAGGACTTCCTTGTAGTGAAGATGAAAGGCTAGGCGGTGTCCGGCACGGCTCTGCAAGGCTTCCACGCCGGTTTGATTTTGATGGAGAAGATCATGAGCAAGATCAACGACACTTCCTACGACGTTGCTGCCACGAGCGAACGCGAACTGACCGGGGCCGAACTCGAAACAGTGACGGGCGCTTGGGCTGCTATGCTCAAATGGTGCAGAACAGATTGAATGGCAGATTGAAACAGCAGGAAAACCAAGAGCAACTCGCGGCGTTGCAAACCTTCGGAAAGGCATTGCAGGGAGCGGGCCAGATTTAATAACCACGCGAGACCTTGCTCGCCTGCAAAAACATTGGCCGCACCTCCGCACCGCGTCGGCCGCATCGAAGTGAAGTTGTTTTCGATGTCGGACAACCTGACATCATCGGCCCACCCGTCAGCGTTGGTTTCGACATGAATGGCTGCAGCGGTGATCGCGAGGGACCGTCTGAGCCGGACCCATGGTGGGAACCGTACATTGAAGTGAGAGAAGCTGCAGATGCAGCGGTACTGAAGGCTGAAAAGCGGCTCGGGATTAGACGGCTGCCTCGGCACGTGAGGCAAGCGCGCAAAATCTTGGAAGTCGGTGTGCCCATTGTCTTCGCTGCTCTCGCGATCATCTTGTCGAGAGCGTCGATGTACACGTTCGGAGCGGCCCTAATCTCTGCTTTCACGCCCTAGCAATCACTACCGCGCCAGCTAAAATCGGGCTGTCGCAGACCCGAAAAAATGTGACACTCGCTGGCGAGAACCCGCGATATTCGGCGAAGCGTTGGCTCCGGATGTGACACTGCTAAGCTACTGAAAACGCTCAATTACGATATATCGCCCCGGAATGACGGCTCAAGCAAACTCCAAAATCAGCGCGTCCACCGCGAGCGTGGCGCCGGCGGCGGCGTGAATTTTCTTCACGGTGCCGTCGCGTTCGGCGCGCAGCACGTTCTGCATCTTCATCGCCTCGACCACGGCCAGCGTTTCGCCGGCCTTGACCTCCTGCCCTTCGCCAACCGCGATCGACACCACGAGACCGGGCATCGGGCATAGCAGCTTCTTGCCGGTATCGGCCGCCGACGTCACCGGCATCAGCCGGGCCGCCGCCGCCTCGCTCTCGGTGAAGACGTTGACCGGGACTTCAAAGCCCTGATGCGCGAGGCGGATGCCGTTCGGGATCGCGCGCACCTGCATCGCCACATAATGGCCGTCGATGGTGCCCTGCCAGACCGGCACGCCCGGCGTCCAGTTCGAGACCAGTTGATGCGGATTGCCCGGCAGATCGTCGGCGCCGATGAAGCGCACCGCGATGCCGTCGGCTTCGCGCGCGACGTCGAGCGCGATTTCCGCGCGGTCGAGCCACACCGCGCGGCGCCGCTCCCGCTGCACCAGCCGGCCGTTCAACTGGCCGGAAATCTGCCGCTTGCGTTCGCCGATCACGTGGTCGATCGCAGCCCCGACCGCCGCCAGCCGCCGCGCGATCTCGCCTTCGGGCGGCCGCGCCGCAAAACCTTTCGGGAACTCCTCGGCAATGAAACCGGTGGACAAATTGCCCTCGCGCCAGCGCGGGTGGCTCATCAGCGCCGACAGGAACGGAATGTTGTGGCGGATGCCGTCGATATAGAACGAATCCAGCGCCGCTGACTGCGCCTCGATCGCGGCCGCCCGCGACGGCGCATGCGTCACCAGCTTGGCGATCATCGGATCGTAATGGATCGAGATCTCGCCGCCCTCCTGCACGCCGGTGTCGTTACGAACGGTGATGCCGTCATGGCTCGCTTCCGCGGGCGGGCGGTATTTCACCAGGCGCCCGATCGAGGGCAGGAAATTGCGGAACGGATCTTCGGCATAGACGCGCGATTCCACCGCCCAGCCGGTCAGCGTGACGTCCTTCTGCGCGATCGAAAGTTTTTCGCCGGCGGCGGAGCGGATCATCTGTTCGACCAGATCGATGCCGGTGATCAGTTCGGTGACGGGATGCTCGACCTGCAGGCGGGTATTCATTTCCAGGAAGTAGAAGCTCTTGTCCTGGCCGGCGACGAATTCCACCGTGCCGGCGGAATCATAATTCACGGCCTTCGCCAGGGAGACCGCCTGCTCGCCCATCTTGCGGCGGGTGGTCTCGTCGAGCAGCGGCGACGGCGCCTCCTCGATGACCTTCTGGTTGCGGCGCTGGATCGAACATTCGCGCTCGCCGAGATAGATCACGTTGCCATGCTTGTCGCCCAGCACCTGGATTTCGATGTGGCGGGGATCGACGATGAATTTCTCGATAAAGACGCGGTCGTCGCCGAACGAGGATTTGGCCTCGGCCTTGGCGAGATTGAAACCTTCGGCGACTTCGGATTTCGAGTGCGCAATGCGCATGCCCTTGCCGCCACCGCCGGCGGACGCCTTGATCATCACGGGATAGCCGATCTCGTCGGCGATCTTCACCGCATGCTTTTCGTCCTCGATGACGCCGAGATGTCCCGGCACCGTCGAGACCTTGGCCTTGGCGGCGGCCTTCTTGGATTCGATCTTGTCGCCCATCGCGGCGATGGCGCCGGGGTTCGGACCGATGAAGACGACGCCCGCCTCGGCCAGCGCACGCGGAAAGGATTCGCGCTCGGACAGGAAGCCGTAGCCCGGATGCACGGCCTGCGCCCCGGTCTTGCGGCAGGCCTCGACGATCTTCTCGATCACAAGGTAACTCTCGGACGCCGCCGGCGGGCCGATCAGCACCGCGTCATCGGCCATTTCGACATGGACCGCATCACGGTCGGCCTCGGAATACACGGCTACCGTTTCGATCCCCATGCGCCGCGCAGTCTTGATGACCCGGCAGGCGATCTCGCCGCGATTTGCGATCAGAATTCGTTTGAACATGTGCTTCTTGCTTGAGCTTTATTTTAAGGCTGGGGCAGGATCCTCACCCGCAATGTGACATGCGGGGACGCGGCTAACAAACCCGTCGTACAGCAAAAATCGACCGAGGCAACGGTCCAGTTTCAGGCCGGCTTCTTGAGGCCGCGGTCCGCTGGCACCAGTCAGCCTGAATAGCTGTGAAACCGACCGCGCGTATAGGCGTGCGACACCGCTTTCATCAGTTCGCCGACCTCGGTTTCCAGATATTCGTTGGCCACGATCAGCGCGCGGATGGTCGCGCGCATATCCCCGCCGCAGGCCGAAATGGCCTGCTCCACCGCCATTTCCAGTTCGTCATTCGGTTCTATCGCTGGCTGGGAGGAAGAAGGCATGGAGTTGATCTCGCGGCGGAGCGCTATGTTCCTATTTTGTTCTCATGAAGTCAATGAATATGCAGGCGCATGACGCGATGTCCCTCGCTTGTGGATGGAGCCGTACTGCCTCGGCCATTTCCGCCGCATCCGCATTGCATTACATCTTGTGGATGTCCAACGATGCATTGATCGCCGCCTATTCGGCTCCGGGTCGCCATTATCACAATGTGGCGCATATCGAGGATTGCCTCGACCTATTGTCGTCCGTCGATAATCTTTCCGCGGCCGAGCGTGATCTGCTCGTTCAGGCCATCTGGTGGCACGACGCGGTTTACGACCCTAAGAAATCGGACAATGAAGAACAGAGCGCCCTGCTTGCCGAGCAAGCCGTGTCATCGGATATCCGAGAGCAAGTCGGCCGGCTGATCCGCCTCACAAAGTCCCATCAGGTCGCGCCCGGCGACCGCCTCGGCGCGATCCTGATTTCGATCGACCTCAGCATATTGGGGGCTGAACCAGACCGGTACGACGCCTATGCCTCGTCGATCCGCAAGGAATTTTCCCATGTCCCGGATGCAGCCTACCGGTCCGGGCGTTCCGACGTCCTCCAGCGCTTCATGGCAAGGCCCGTCATCTTCCCCGACCCCGGTTTTGCAACGCGATACGACCAGCGTGCCCGCGCAAATATGGCGAGAGAGATCGCTTCCTTGAAGGATGGTGACACCTCGTAACGCTGACAGCACTTGGTTCCGGGATGCCGGCATGTGCTAGAAGGTTCGCGCGGACACGAAAGAGATTTGAAGTGAGACACATGCGGTCACGGGTTGTTCTGATTGTTGCGCTGCTATTGGTCTCACTTTCCTCGTCCCGGACTTGGGCCGCCACGGCGACCGTCAGGGATGGCGGCACGCTTCAATTGGGCAACGTCACCTACCGGCTCGACGGGATCGATGCCCCGGCGTTCGATCAGCTCTGCATCGACGAACACGCCGACAGCTGGACCTGCGGCATCGAGGCGCGCGATCAACTGGTCAAGCTGATCGGCGGCCGCCAGGTTCGCTGCGACGATCTCGGCGTCGATCCCACTTTCAAGAAGCGGCGCCTCGGCGTGTGCAAGATCGAGGGCGACACCACCAGCCTCAGCCAGTTGCTGGTCCGCCAGGGCTTCGCCCTGAACATCGACGCCTCTGCAACCGGGCGTTTCAACACCGACGAGGCCCGCGCCAGGGACGACCGTCAGGGACTTTGGAAAGGCTGCTTCGCAGCGCCGCAAGAGTTCCGCCGCGGCCAGAAGGACGGCACGCTGCTGGGTGCCGCATGCCGCGCCGACCGCGACCGCCAGATTCGCGAGGCCCTATTCCCCGAGGATTTCGTGATGCCGTCCGGCTGCAACATCAAGGGCAAGTTCGCGGTCCGCGCCCGCGTCACCGGCAATCTCGGCATCTATCATCTGCAGGCCTGCCGCAGCTATCCGGGACTGACCAATCCGGACCGGTGGTTCTGTTCCGAAGAGGACGCCCAGGCCGGCGGGTTCCGCAGAGCCTATAATTGCCGGCCCCCCGCCAAGAGCAAATGAAAGCAAATGGTGCTGGCAAACCTTGCGCCTCTTGTGTGAGAGTGCCGCGAGAGGCTTGCGGGCACGTATGACTCCTCCTGATCATTCCAACCCACTTCCTGAAGCAGCCGCTGCGGAAAGGCTGCGTCAACATCTCGAAGAAATCGCGCGCGAGCGCGACCGGGCTCATCGCGCGCTGCAGGAACGCGAGGCGGAGCTGGCGCGGATCCAGCGAATAGCCGGTGTCGGCGGCCTCGAAATCGATTTTCGCGACGGCGTCAAGAACCGCCGCTCCCCGGAATATCTCCTCGTTCACGGGCTGCCGCCCGAGGCGGCCAGTGAGACCTATTCGGACTGGGTCAGTCGAATCCATCCCGAAGATCGCGAGCGGACGGTCAAACATCTGTTCGGCGTGCTGCGGAGCGAGAGCCAGGACTATTCGGCCGAATACCGCATCATCCGGCCGAATGACGGCGACATCAGATGGATCCGCGTCGTTGCCAAGATCGAGCGCGGCCGCGACGGTCGCGCGCTGCGCCTGGTCGGCGCCGATCTCGACGTGTCAGGTCAAATGCTGGCCCAGGAAACGCTGCGCGAAAGCGAGGAGCGCTTCCGCCTGATCGCCGACAGCGCCCCCGTCCCGATCTGGGTCACCAAGCTCGACCGCACGCGCTCGTTCGCCAACCAGGCCTATGTCGATTTCCTCGGGTTGCCGTTCGAACAGGCGATCGGGTTCGACTGGCGCAAGGTGCTGCATCCGGACGATCTGCCGCGCATCCTGCAGGAATCGGTCGCCGGCGAGGCCTCACTGAAGCCGTTCGTGCTGGAAGCCCGCTACAAGCGCGCCGACGGCGAATGGCGCTGGCTGAGGTCGGAATCCCAGCCGCGCTGGGACCCGACCGGAAACCACATCGGCTTCATCGGCGTCGCCCACGACATCACCGCCGCCAAGCAGGCCGAAAGCGATCTGCGGAGGCTGAACGAGACCCTGGAGCTGCGGATTACCGAGCGGACGGCGCAACTGGAATCCAACGAAGCCCAGATGCGCGCGATTTTCGAGACCAGCCATCAGTACCAGGCGCTGCTCAATCCACATGGCGATGTGCTCTACGCCAACAAGACGGCGCTGGACGGCATTCGCGCCGACGCCGCCGAAATCATTGGCAAGCCGTTCTGGGAAACGCCGTGGTTTGGCGCCACCGAGGGCATGCCTGAGGCCGTCCGCAATGCCTTCGTCGCGGTCATGAGGGGCGACGAGGTGAAGACCGAGATGCGGCTGCATCTGCCGGTCGGCGAGCGCTATTTCGACTTCGCGATGCGCCCCTTGCGCGACCAGCACGGCGCGGTCATCGGTGCGGTTCCGGAAGCCATCGATATCACCGAGCGCCGCAAGGGCGAGGAAGCCCTGCGGCAGTCGCAGAAGATGGAAGCGGTCGGCCAATTGACCGGCGGTGTCGCGCACGATTTCAACAATCTCCTGACCATCATCCGCTCGGCCACCGATTTCCTGCGCCGCCGCGACCTGCCGGATGAGCGGCGCCGGCGTTACATCGATGCGATTTCCGATACCGTGGAACGCGCCTCGAAACTGACCGCGCAATTGCTGGCGTTTGCCCGCCGGCAGCCGCTCAAGCCCCAGGTGTTCGATGTCGGCGCCCAGGTCGAAGCCGTCGCCCAGTTGGTTCGTCCGCTTGTCGGCCCCCGGATCAGGATCGAGGTCGACATTTCCGCGCCCGACTGCTTCGCGATTGCCGATATCGCGCAGTTCGAGACCGCGCTGATCAATCTCGCGGTCAACGCTCGCGACGCCATGGAGGGCGAAGGCCGGCTCGCGATCAGTGTCAGGAAGGCTCATTCCATCCCTGCCCTGCGTGCCCAGACCGCGCGCAGCGGCGACTTCGTCGCCATCGCCATGACCGACACCGGCCTCGGTATCACCCCCGAGCACATCGAGGCGATCTTCGAACCGTTCTTCACCACCAAGGAAGTCGGCAAGGGAACCGGGCTCGGCCTCAGCCAAGCCTTCGGCTTTGCCAAGCAATCCGGCGGCGATATCGCTGTTATGAGCGAGCCCGGACAGGGCGCGACCTTCACCATCTACCTGCCGCAGGCCGCGATGCCGACGCAGGCGGCGGAAGCCGCGGCCGCAGGCCAGGAGCCCGGCCCGCGCGGGCGCGGCTACCGCGTT
The DNA here is from genome assembly GCF_018131065.1 of Bradyrhizobium sp. AUGA SZCCT0431. Lineage (NCBI taxonomy): Bacteria > Pseudomonadati > Pseudomonadota > Alphaproteobacteria > Hyphomicrobiales > Nitrobacteraceae > Bradyrhizobium > Bradyrhizobium sp. AUGA SZCCT0431. Next base: position 11,497 of record NZ_JAFCLR010000020.1, read on the forward strand.
CTCGTGGTCGAGGACAATGACGATGTCGGACAGTTCTCCACCGAGCTGTTGGAGGATCTCGGCTACATGGTGCGCCGCGCCGACAATGCCGACACCGCGCTGGCGATCCTGGCCGAGGACGAGTTCGCAGCCGATCTGGTATTCTCCGACGTCATCATGCCCGGCATGAACGGGGTCGAGCTCGCCGGCGTCATTCGCGAACGTTATCCGGGCCTGCCCGTGGTGCTGACCAGCGGCTACAGCAACGTACTGGCGGAAAATGCCCATCGCGGCTTCGAGCTGATCCAGAAACCCTATTCGGTCGAGTCGCTGTCGCGCATCCTGCGGAAGGCGATTTCAGACGCGCGGCTGTAGCGGCGATCGGCAGCCTTTACGCCGCAGCCTCGACCGCGGCCGGGCACGCGGCCAGCAGCGCGCGGATTTCATGCGCCGGGCGCGCCGCGCTGAACAGGTATCCCTGCATCTGGTTGCAGCCCAGATTCTGCACGGTTTCGCGCTGCTGCAAGGTCTCGACGCCTTCGGCCGTCGTGATCATGTTGCGGTCGGCCGCGATGCTCACCACCGCCTTGATGATGGAGGCCGAACTCGAATTGCAGGTGACTTCCTTGACGAAGCTGCGGTCGATCTTGATCTTGTCAAACGGGAAGCGCTGCAGATATTGCAGCGAGGAATAGCCGGTTCCAAAATCGTCGAGCGCGATGTGAACCCCGAGCGCGCGCAACTGATTTAGCGCCACAAGGGCGGCGTCATCGTCCGCGATCAAGACCGCCTCGGTGATCTCAAGCTCCAGCCGGCGCGGATCGAGCCCGGTGTCGGCGAGTACGGCGGCGACCTTCAGTGACAGCGACTGCGAGCGGAACTGGACCGGCGAGACGTTGACGGCGACGCGCACATGCGCGGGCCAGGTGGTCGCTTCGGCGCAGGCGGTCCGCAGCACCCATTGTCCGATCTCCTCGATCAGGCCGGTCTCCTCGGCCACCGGAATGAAATCGGCGGGCGAAACCATGCCGCGCAGCGGATGCCGCCAGCGCAGCAGCGCTTCGCACCCCCTGACCTCGTCGTTGCGCAAATCGACCAGCGGCTGGTAGTGCAGTTCGAATCCGCCATCGACCAGCGCCGCGCGCATATCGCTTTCGAGCTCGCGGCGATGGTTGGCCTGCTTTTCCATGCTCGGTTCGAAGAAGCGATAGGTCCGGCGGCCCGCCGCCTTCGCCGCATACATCGCCAGATCAGCGCTCTTCAGCAGCGCGAACAGATCGGAGCCGTGACGCGGCGCGACTGCGACGCCGATGCTGGCGTCGCTGGAGAGGCGATGGCCGTTGCAATCGAACGGCGTCCGCAGCCGATCGTAGATCCGCTCGACCAGAATGCTGACGTCATTATCACACGTGACGTTACGCTGCACGACGGCGAACTCATCGCCGCCGAGACGGGCGATGAAGTCGTCGGGCCCGACCGACTGGCGCAGGCGATCCGCGACGCCCTTGAGGAATTCGTCGCCGATCAGATGCCCGAGCGAATCGTTGATGCGCTTGAACTCGTCGATGTCGATGTAGAGGATTGCGAACTGCGCGGCTTCGGATCCTCCGAGCAGCGCCTCGGCATGGCGCTGGAACAGCGTGCGGTTCGGCAGATTGGTCAGCGCGTCGTAATGGGCGAGATGCTGGATCTTCGCCTGGACGCGCCGCCTCTCGGTCACGTCTTCCAGCGTGGTCGCCCAGCCGCCATCGGGCGAGCGCTGGTAGATCAGCTGGATCGTGCGTCCGTCAGGCGTCATCGTCTCGGTGATCCGAGCGCCGTCGTCCGTGGGGTTGAGAAATCTCGCGCAATAGGCGTCGACGTCGCCGACAAAGCTTCCCTGCTGCTGGCGATGCAGCACCAGATCGCGAAGATGGCAACCGGGCCTGGCGACATCCGGCGATAGAGCGAACATGTCGATATATTGCTGGTTGCAGATCACCAGACGGGCGGAGGCGTCGAACAGCAGCAGACCCTGGGTCATGTTGTTGATGGCGGTGTCCAGATGCTGGGTCTTTTCCGACAGCTTGTACTGGGCTGCCGCATGCTGGCTGCGCAACTGGCGCACGATCAGGAAGATCATGACGACAACGACGATGATCGCAAGCGCCGCCGCGCACAGCTGCAGCTTGGTCTGCGCCCGCCAATCCGCCAGCGCGGTCTCGGTCTTGGTGGTTGCAACGATCAGGATGGGAAAATGCATCAGCGAGCGGACCGCACCGACCTTGTCCTCATTTTGCGACGAGCTCGTGAAGCGTCCCGAGATGTTGCCGTTCAGGGCGAGCGCCCGCTGAAACGACGACGACTTGGCGACGTTCACGCCGAACAGCTTGGCGTCTTTCGGATAGCGGGCGATGATGGTGCCGTCACGGTGGATCATCGAAATCGCGGTATCGTTGTCCAGCGCCAGGGAGCCGACGAAATCCTCGAAATGCGACGGCTCGACGCCGCGGCTGGCAAAGCCGACGATCTCGCCATTGCGGCCGACGATCTTGCGCGCGAACACCGTGGTCCAGACTTTTGTGACCTTGCTGACGACCGGTTCGACGATCACGTCGGGCGTCGGCTTTCCCGAGGTGAATTCCTGGAAATAACGCCGGTCGGAAATGTTGACGTCCCCCACCGGCCACATCTCGGAAGTATTGATCAGCCAGCCCTTGGCGTTGAACAGATTGAGCGCGCCGACATGCGGCAACGACGCAAGCTTGGCGCGCAGCATCTCATGCGCGCTCAGGGTCGACATTTTCTTCTCGAATTCGTCAGCGGTGTTGACCCCGTCGGCCCGGATATAGGAAAGGACGTCGTCGTGCACGTGCTGGAGATCGCTGAGCTGCTGGTCGAAATGGCGCGACAGCAGCAGCGCGGTGTTGTTGAGTTCGCGCTCGGCGACTTCCAGCGCACGCTCGCGGAATTGCAGCGCGAAATAGCCGGTGCCGAGCATGATCGCGATCACCATCGCCGCGGCGCACAGAATGAGCCACTGCACCACGCCCATGCGCATCCAGGACAGCAAGCCGGCGATTGACCGCCGCAGGCTCCCCGCGATGACACTATCCGATGCACTACCCGGCATTCTTGTCCGCCCCCACAGTCGCTTTTGTACGGGAAGACAACCCAAGAGGGCGTTAGCAAAATCAGTTATTGCGGGGTTAAAGCGCGCGCCCGGATCAGGCCATTTCCGGAACTTCCGCCTCTTTCAAGCTGCACTCGATCAAGGCCCCGTCGATCGCGAATGCCGAGAATGGCGAATGCTCTGTCACGACCTGCAGCGCCGCGAAGAACTGCGCATCGCCGGGGCTCTTGAGGAAGAACCGGACATGACCCGCCGACAGCGTGTCGCGCGACAACCAGACGATCCCGGAGAACAGGGCGACCATGGTCTGCGCGTATTGGCCTGATGTAGCGACCCCGAGTTCATAGAGCGGCGAGACCACGACAAAGCGCGCGCGCAGGATCGGGGTCGGGAATTTGCTCATCATCAGGCGGCTGACCTGACAGGCCGCGTGAATCTTCTCTCCGTCCGAAAGGCAATACAGCGTCGGGTTGTCGCCGTCCTTGGTCAGGGCGTCGAACGCCGCGTAGCTTCCGTTCGAAAACGTGGAAAAGTCTTCGCCGACGCTTTCAGCGTCCTTCTTCCATTGCGCCTTAATCGAACGCCAAGACTTGTCGGAGCTCATCGGCAGGAGGCGCATGATTAACCGGTGGTTAACACAGGACGTGATCACCGGTATTTTATAGGCCTCGGCTAAACGTTTGCTTACGGCCTGGGTCCGGCGGCAAACATTTGTGACGGCTCGCCTTTATGCCACCTGAGAATGCGCGTTGCCGCGACGCCTCCTGCAGGGTGTCGGCACTGGCTCGCGCCTTGCCGCGGGGCAGCGTCGCCGCCGGTCGGATGTCGAACGGCGGTATCAGCCCGGGCCGGCTCTTGATAGGATGGGGCTTTAATCGATGAGGTTTTGAAATGAGGCATTTTATTTCTGCCGCGCTGTTTTCAATCGCGTTCGCTCTGCCCGCGTCTGCTCAAAAACTGGTTGATCCGGCCGGCGTCGCGCCGGAGTTTCGCGAGGCGGCCGAGAAGCGCCGTGCCGAACAGATCAGGCAGCGCGACTGCGCGCAGAAGGCGGACCGGGAAAGGATCGTGCCGCGAGAGCGCACCAGCTTCCTGATTCACTGTCTTGAAACGGATCAAGGCAAGTAAAAGCGGCAGAACGCGCTCGGAACAGGTTGAACCCCTAGCCGTGCCCCGCAGCGATATCGATGAGGGCGATGCCCAGATCCGCCCTCTTCTTCCGCCGCAGCCTGGCGGGGACTTCGGTCAGGACCACCTCGAGTGTCGGCCGCACCCTGCCGGCAAGCAAATGGCCGCCCCGCGTCGATCCGTCGGACAGTCCGAGCACGATGTGAACGTGAAGGCTGGCTTTGCCGTCATCGCCGACGGCAACGTCGCCGAGCGCGCTCAGGACTTCGCATTGTTCGTTGACCTCGATCTTCTTGTAGGTCTTCGTTGCAAAATCGAACCAGCCGACGACAGCATTTTCGAAGGCGCCGATCGCCGTGACGGACGCCGCCGTGATCTTTGCTTCGTTCGCGAACCGCGTCAGCGCCGCAAACGCTTCTTCGCCGGAATCCAGAATGACGACGTGGATCCGCCCACCGGGCTCGTCGGAAACAAGCTGGTTTTTCATATCAATTTCCTGCGTTCGGGCCGCGGTGCATGGCTTCTCATCGGCGAGCGATCGCCTAGGCCTTCTTGCCGGGCGGATCGCCGCCCTTGTCCACGCGGCTCACCTGCTGGGCGCGCGCCTTGTCCTTTGGCTGCTCCTGTCCGCGCTCATCACGGACGATGCCCTGATCCGCATTCTCGTCTCGATCTTTGGCCCGATCCTCGGAGGGTTCAGCCTCGCTGTCCGCTTTCCGCAACCGCGACTGGCCTTCTTTCACCAGCAACTCATCGCCGAGCATCTGTCCAATCACCTGCTCGGTTTGCGCCTCTGCTTTCTCTCTGAAGGTGCTCATGGCAATCTCCTTCCATGGAGAACGGCCGGAAGCGGTAATGTTTCCGGTGAAGCCGATCAAAGATCTGCATGCGGATGGGTTCCGTTTGCACACGAGGCGGTCCCGGACTGGCGTAACAATCCTGTCCTCACGCGAATTGCGCGAGCCCGTGGCCGACGGACCAATTCTCCTTTGCGGCGTCGAGCACGTTCACGAACACGTCCTCCGGCCTTATGCCGGGGCGCTCGCCAAGCAACGCCGCGATCCGCCGGAACAGCGCCTTCTTCTGTTCGGCGGTGCGGGTGTCGAACACGGTGATCTGGATAAACACGAGATCGTCACTCCGGACGATGCCAAAGGCAGCGCCGTAGCGGAAGTTCGCCGCGTCATGCTCCGTGATGGTCATGAACTGGTCGTCTTCGGGCACGTTCAACGCTTCGCGCATCGCGCGATAAAGGCTGTCGAAAATCGCCTGACGGTAGGCTGCCGGCTTTCCGGCGCGCAGTGAGATGTGAAGCAGCGGCACAGCTGATCCTTTCCATTTTGTCCTGGTCCATCTTGTCCTGCCTAGCTAAACGCCGTCAGACTATTTTGATATGCTATGGATACGGATATCAGCTATAATCGTTGGAAATGACAGAACGCCCCCTCGACCTGGATGCCGTCCAGGCCTTCGTCCGCATCGCCGAACTTGGCAGCTTCACGCGCGCGGCTGAGGCCATGCGGACGACGCAGGCCGCGGTCAGCCTGAAGCTGAAGCGGCTCGAAGAGAGGTTCGGCTGCCGGCTCATCGAGCGGACGCCCCGCTACGTGCAGCTTTCGGCGCAGGGCGCAGCCTTCCTCGAACACGCCCGCGAACTGCTGGCCGTGCACGATCGCGCGCTCGCCGTATTTGCCGGTGCCCGGCAGCGCCTCACCATCGGCATCAGCGACCATGTTGCAGGGCCGGAGCTCCCCGCGCTGATCGCACGCATGAACGCGCAAGACCCGCAGCTGTTGATCGAAATCCGGATCGGATCGTCGGGCGACCTGCTGCAAAGCTTCGACCGGCGCGAACTCGACACGGTGATCGTCCGCCTCGAGGCCGGGCGGAACGACGGGGAAGTTATTACCGAAGAGAAATTCGGCTGGTTCGCAGCACCTGGCTGGCAGTACCGCGCGGGCGAGCCCTTGCCGCTTGCCACGATGGCCGAGCCCTGCGGCGTGCGTGCGATGGCCGGGCGGCTGCTCGATGCGGCGGGCGTGCCCTGGACGGAAATTTTCGTCGGCGGCGGCGTTGCGGCGGTCGCAGCCGCCGTCATGGCCGGGCTCGGCGTTGCTGCATTGGCGCCGCGCATGCTGCCATTCGGCGCCGTTGAGGTCGGCCCCAAGCTCGGGCTTCCCGATCTGCCGCGCTTGCCGGTCTTGCTGCACTCCAGGGTCAAGGACGGCCGGCCGCGCGATGCGCTTGCCGCGCTTTCGGCTGCCTTCAGGAGCGTGGTCCGAGGTTAGCCAACGCCTCTGGTTCATGGGGCAAGACGCTGGCTCGCGAACTCACGTCCGGCTCAACCCGCTTCGCCGACGGCTGGCGCAGCCACTTCAGCAGCTCGCGGGCGCTGAAGGCGATCACCACCTCATGGTGCCGCATGCCCTTGCCGCCCTTGACGAGGCCGAGATCCCGCACGAGGCAAAAGCGCCCGCTGCTCATGCGGGCCAGGCGGCAACCTTTGAAGAAACCGAACATCACACAATGATGCATCGGGACGCGATCCCGTCAATTCTTGACGGTACGCGAATCCCTTTTGCGCGCGGGGATTCGTCGACGGAACAAACGCAGCACGGATGAGCGAGGCAATCACATTGGCAACGATGCGCGCGGCGAAAACGGGCCGCGTGCGCCAATAAGCTGTTCGAGGGTTTCAAATCACCCAGCGTTCCGGCGAGATATCGTGGGAATAGTGCGAACGGTCCACGAGGCTCCCGAGGGCCAGCGTCCTCAATACGTCCGGGTTTCCTTCGCCCTTTGCGGCAGCCGTCAGAATGGAGCAAGCCATCTCGGCCTTGATCGCCGAAGTGCGTTTGGCTTCAGGGAGAGCCGCCGTGGCGTCGTCCAGAACAGCCTTCATCCGTTCGATGAGATCAGGTGAAAATACAGCTTCTATTGTTGGGTTCACGTTGGGCCCTCCCGAGAGTGAACCCTGCCCTGAGCTATCTTAGATACGGAAATTCCCCGGGAGCAACAGATTTTGCAAATTTCCGCAGCTCGGCGGCGCCCTCAAGAACGTCGAGGGTTGGTCAGAAATACTTACCTGAGGTCATTTCCATTGAGCGCCACGTGGGACGGCAATTGCGACGATTGCTGGCGTATCTCTCGTGGCGCCGGCCGCTCCGACGGATCACGCCCGAGCACTGGCTTCAATTCGGCAAGATCAATGAAGGCGTCGGCCTGACGCCGCAGGTCGTCAGCCACCATCGGCGGCTGGCTGACAATGGTCGAGATGACGGTCACGTGGACGCCGCGGCGCTGCACCGCTTCGAGCAGCGAGCGGAAGTCGCCGTCGCCCGAGAACAGGAACATGCGGTCGACATGATCGGCAAGCTCCATCGCATGGACGGCGAGCTCGATGTTCATGCTGCCCTTCACCTTGCGGCGGCCGCTGGGGTCGATGAACTCCTTGGTGAGCTTGGTGACAACGGTGTAGCCGTTATAGTCGAGCCAATCGATCAGGGGGCGGACCGATGTGTATTCCTGATCCTCGATAATGGTCGTGAAATAGAACGCCCGCAGCAGCGTACCGCGGCTCTGGAATTCCTTGAGCAGACGCTTGTAATCGACATCGAAACCAAGCGCTCTGCAGGTCGAGTAGAGATTGGCGCCATCGATAAACAGCGCGATCCTGTCGGACGATAACATCAGGCACCAGCCCCCCAATTCGAGATGCGCACCTCAGCAGAGTGACCAGCTTCGGCTCTACGGACAAGTTGAAGGACACCGTAGCTGGCCGACGCGGGTGGCGGCGTCGACGCCCCAAAGCAAGGGATCGTCGATGCACCACGCAGGGTTCGGCCGTGCCTTGTCAATCTAGCGGGTCTTTTCATGATTAGTCCAGTTGGAGCCGCCGAAAACGGCCGCACTCGCCTCAAGGAAGGCAAGATAGTTTTCATAGCAAACCAAAAAGCCAAAATCGACCAGATCAAGCGCGGCCTCCCATGAACGCTCGCCCGGCACGGATCGCGCGCCTCCAAGAATAACGTATGGTTGGAAGCTGGTGCTGTCCTGCCGGCGTTTTGCACCCGGGCGAATATCGTTCGAGCAGTGGATCAATTGCAGGCTTGGCTTTGGCATCTCAATCCCCGAATTTGTGACGGCACAAGACGGCGGTCTGTTACGCTAGCGATGTTTACAATGCGGCCATCCCGGACAGCGGCGCCGAGGTGCAACGTTCAATCAGCAAGAGCGATGGCGCGAGATACCTGCTGCCGCTCGGCTATCGCGCCAGCCTAGTCGCGGAGATTCGCCGAACCATTGAACGGAGGTTGATATGCACGTTACATTTGGGTGAGAGGAGCATACTTAGGTTTAGGATCAGCCGCCTCAGCCTTGCGAGGGACCAGGAGCGCCCACCTCCTCCCGCAGCGATATCCGGTTGTCGACATTGCGCGTTCCGCGATCGTCAACCGGGGCTTGCAGGCGCGACGAACGGCCGCGACCGCAAGCGCTTTGAGCCACCTGCGTATCGCGATGCACCATACCTCCGGGCCTGGAAAAGCTGATAGGATGCGGCCTATTCGTGGGGTCACGTGTTGCCGTCGATGGTGATGATCACCTGACGACGCGGCGCGGGGCCGGACGGCCGAATGCCATGCGTAACCAGATACTAAAATCCCGGCGCTCGGCCGAGCAATCGCTGCTCGGCGGCATGGCGCTGGCATCGTTGACGGCGGCTTGCATCTGGCTCGTGCTCGGTCCCGCCCCGGAGGTTGCCGACTATCTGATTGCCGTCGTGCTGCTCTTCGCCCTGTTTCTCGCCTCATTGATCGTGATGCACCTGGTAGGGAGCACCCGCAGGCAAATGGAAGCCGCGCTTGAGAGCCGGGCAAGCGCCGAACAACGCGCAATCGAAGCCCTGCGCGAGAGCGAGGCGCAGTGGAAGGAGGTCTTCGAGCACAACCCCGTGATGTACTTCATGGTCGATGCGGACGGCATCGTCCTGTCGGTCAACACTTTTGGCGCCGCCCAGCTCGGCTATCTCGTCAGCGAATTGCGGGGACAACCGGTGCTCGGGGTCTTCTTTGAAGCAGACTGGGACGCGGTGCGAAAAAGCGTCGAAATCTGTCTGGCGCATATCGGGCAAACGCACAGTTGGGAGATCCGAAAGGTCCGCAAGGACGGCTCGGCGCTGTGGGTTCGTGAAAACGCGAAAGCCGTGCGACGGCAGGATGACCGGCTGATCGTCCTGATCGCATGCGAGGACATCACCGAGCGAAAGGAGGCTGAAAACGCCCTGCGGCAGAGTGGGAACTATTTGGCCGAAGCACAGCGATTGAGCCACACCGGCAGCTTCGGCTGGCGCGTCGCCACCCGCGAAATTATCTGGTCGGACGAAACCTTCAGGATATTCGGCTTTGAAAAGGCACCTTCTGTCGCACTCGACACAGTCTTTCAACGCATTCATCCCGACGATAGAGCGGGCGCGCAACAGACCATCGACCGGGCGTCCCGCGATGGCAGGGATTTCGATCACGAATATCGATTGCTGATGCCCGGCGGCTCGGTCAAATATGTCCATGCAACCGCGCATGCCGTAACCGATGCATCTGATGGCATCGAGTTTGTCGGCGCGGTGACGGACGTCACGGCACGAAGGCGAGCCGAGGAGAAACTGCACGAGGCACAGGCTGAACTGGCGCATGTCACGCGCGTGACGGCGCTCGGGGAGCTGGCCGCGTCGATTGCCCATGAAGTGAATCAGCCGCTGGCCGCCGTCGTCGCCAACGCCTCGGCCGCCCTGCGTTGGCTCGACCGCGACACTCCCGAACTGCAGGAAGCGCGCAGCGCTCTGGTCTCGATCGTCGATGACGGCAACCGGGCGGGCGAAGTGATCCAGCGCGTCCGCGGCCTGGTAAGCAAGACCGCCGATCAGAAAGCGCCTCTCGACATCAATGCGGTCGTCAATGAGGTGGTCACCTTGCTGCATCGCGAACTGTTCAGCCACCGGATCGTGCTGCGGAAGGACCTCGCTCCTGCTCTCAGCCCCGTCCTCGGCGATCGGATTCAGCTGCAGCAGGTCATCCTCAATCTCGTCATCAACGCCATTGAAGCGATGCAACCGATCACCGACCGACCACGCAAGCTGGCGATCCGGACGCACCAGGAGGACGCCCACCAAATTCTGGTCACGGTAACAGACTCCGGTGTCGGATTAGCCGTTCAGAATGCCGACCGGCTGTTCGCCCCCTTCTTCACCACCAAACCCGACGGCATGGGCATGGGCCTGTCGATCTGCCGATCGATCGTCGAGTCCCATGGCGGGCGATTGTCGGCCTCCATCAATGTCGGGCCCGGCGCGACGTTTCAGTTCAGCCTGCCGATGCATCAAGAGGACCATACGCTGTGACCGGCCGCCCAAACTCGCCTCGCAACGTTGGCGGCCCGGACGAGCCGATCGTCTACGTTGTCGACGATGACGTGTCGGTGCGTGAAGCGCTCCGGAATCTTTTTCGCTCGGTGGGCTTGCGGGTCGAAGTGTTCGGTTCGGGTGCTGAATTTCTGCAGAGCAAGCTGCCGGACGTTCCGAGCTGCCTGATCCTTGACATCAGGTTGCCTCGGCTGAGCGGCCTCGACTTTCAGGCCGACCTTGCCAAGGCAGGCATTCACATTCCCATCGTCTTCATGACGGGCCATGGCGATATCCCGATGACGGTCAGGGCCATGAAGGCCGGGGCTGTCGACTTTCTGACCAAGCCGTTCCGCGATCAGGACATGCTGGATGCCGTGACGGCGGCAATCGAACGCGATCGAAATAGCCGAAATGAAGCAAAGATCCGCTCCGACCTGCACGCGCTGTTCGCGACCTTGACTGCCCGGGAGCGGGAGGTCATGGCGCTGGTCACGACCGGGCTCATGAACAAACAGATCGCGGCCGAAATCGGCATTGCCGAGATCACCGTGAAGATACACCGCGGGAACATCATGAGAAAAATGGCCGCGAAATCGCTGGCCGATCTGGTGAAGATGGCCCAGGCGCTCGAAATACAGCGCCCGGCGCCGCCGCAATAGCCTGGCGGGTCGTTGAGCAATCAACACCCCGTCCTGCAAACCTAAGTATGATTTTCCGCCCCTGATTTGCGACGCACTCTGCCGTCAAGCGGCTTGCAGCAAGAGGCATTCTGCCGGCACGTCAGGAAGCACCGCTTTGGCCAACCCACCCGTAATTTCAATCATTGACGATGACGGCTCCGTTCGCACCGCGACCTACAATCTCGTGAGAACGCTTGGCTACGTCGTTCACACCTTCGAATCGGCCGGGGCGTTCCTGCGGTCGCCACATCTGCATGACACCTCGTGCGTGATCGCAGATATTCAAATGCCGGTCATGAGCGGTCTCGAGCTGCAAGCTCACCTGGTTGCGGACGGATACCGGCTGCCATTCATTTTCATCACGGCTTTTGCGACCGAGAACGCGCGCATGCAAGCACTGAAGGCCGGCGCGAGCTGCTTTCTCACCAAACCCTTCACGGGAGAAGCGTTGATCAACTGCCTCGACGCCGCGCTGGGCGAGCACGGCGAGGAAAAGAGCGGATGACCGATCCGATGGGGTCAGTACGGCATCTCGCGCCGCTATTCCGATCGGTCCGGCGACGGGGACAAAACAACAATTCCATTCCACCGAAATTGGCAGTTTCGAGCCGGTCATACCTAGGGATAAGCGGATCAACCATCTAGACAAGTTGAATACGGGGCGGGATGGAATGAGACTGAGGCATCGTCGCCCTCCGGTCATCCGACGGCACGACAACCAGTACACCACGATCAGTGAATGGCAATTCCTCAGGAGGAGGTCGCCATGCGTACAGGCCCACGCTGTTCCGAATGCGACAGTGAAGAACCCAAGATAGTATGTTTGCGAAATCCGGCGCGTGAACGTTACTGCGGACGTGCTTGTCTCGGCCAAGGCCAGGAAAAATTCATTCGCTTGATCCTGCGAACGAATGCGGAGGCCGCATCATGACAAATCGTTGCGACAATCCGAACTGCGACCGCCCCTTCGGGCTGGTCCGTTTCAGCTGGCGCTTCGGGCAATTTTGCTCGTCCAGGTGCCGCGAGCAGTGCAAGCGTCAGCGGGATCGTAACAAGGCCTACTGGAGATGGCTCTATAAATGCCCCGAGCCGTCTATCGCAGACCAAAAATAATCCAGCGATGCGACAGCTCCGGACTGCAGACCATCTCTCGGACCGAGATGAGCCGAAACCGTTGAGGTGACAATTGCAGATAAAGTGAGCGGGAAGGAGCTATCATGACAAGCGTGCAAGCGATGTTGTTAGGTGCGCTACTCGCGTGGATGCCTTCGCTTCTTGTGTTCGTCTGGATTATGCGGGACGTGCGAAACACACGCGGCCGGGATTAGCCACGATCCAGCTTCGAGCCGACATCGATTTCGGCGCGGCGACTTGTCGTCCGCGCCGCGCCATCATCCGGCGAGCCATCGTCCCTTGTGAATGTCGAATTTCACCAAACCTTCGTCGCGCATTTTCAGAAGCAGCGACTGGCAGGCTTCCTCATTCGGAAGATTGGCGCGTTTCATGATCTCGTAGACCTTGAGCGGCTTCTCACGAAGCGCATTCAGGATATTCTCGCGATCCTTGAGCATGACTATTCCCTGTAGACCAAAACCGACATGGATTGTTGAACGTGCCGCTTAGACCATGGCCAGTTTGATTTGACCATCATCAAGGACTCCGGTCGCGAGAGCCTCGCGCGCCCTCCGTTCGATAACAGGCCAATTGGTGAGCAGATATTTGTGGGCCAGCGCCTGCGTCGGAAGATCGGTTTGCAGAATGCAGCGCTGCCGCGCGTTCCCGTTCGCGATCTGAAAGGATACCGCTTGCGGCCCCTCGATGATCTCTTGTTCGGTGGGTTTGGCAACCAGCCGCATACGCTATTCCCCGTGAAACTTGTCAGGCCCTGCTCGGATCGACCGCAACTGCCGCGGATATATCGTCGGGCAGCCGGTCAGGGCTGCTCGTTCTCGACCTTCGGGGAGCGTTTCGGCTTTTTGTCAGCACCGGGCTGCGTGTTCCGGACCGCGTCGGTGAGCATCTCCCGCAGTTCCGCCTTGGTCTTCGGTGGTTGCCGCGCGACAGATGCTTTCCATTGTGCCATAGAATTCTATATGGGGTGCCGGATCGGGAATTAAAGGCCTGTGGCCCGCGATGTGGTGCAATGCCCGTTCGAGGTCAGACTGGCAAGCGGCGGCTCGGGCAACAGCTTGGGCACAACGTCCCGCGAGAATGTCGAGCTGTGTTTGCCGTGCCGTCATTGCCTGCGAAACGCAACGCGTTTGCGCAAGGGAGCACTTGCGACGAAGCAATCCATTCTATGCGTGGTGCGATGGATTGCTTCGCGGAGCCTGTCATCGGGCGCGCATTCGCGCGACCCGTTGGCTCGCAATGACGATTAGTAGCCACCCTGCTCCATCAAACAAAAACGGCGGGGAAAATCCCCGCCGCTTTGAATTCAACGATGCGAGAATGACGTTACATCATCCCCATGTCCAGCATGCCCGGCAATTGCGCCAGCGGCAGTGCGGCGGCGCCGACCAGGGTCGCGACCATCGCGGCCAGCGCGTGGTTGGAGCGGCGCTTGCCGCGCATCTGGGCGGCAATCCACTCCAGCACCTTGGTGTCTATGTTGACGGCCTTGGCGGGGGCCCAGCTTTCGATGTCGGTGTCCGGCGACAGGGCAATCGTGCGCGGCGGCACGGGCAGGCCGGATTCGGACGCCGCATGATGGGCGACCGCCTTGGCCAGCAGATCGTCGAAACGGCCACCGTCGCTGCGCTCGGCGGCAGCGTCGCTGATTTGGAACAGCGCCTCGGCTTCGGCGCGGCTGACCGGCTGATGCTCGACGGCGGATGCGGTCAGGATGCGCGCGCACCAGGCGGCGTCATCGGCATCGAGCGCGCGGGAAAAATGGATACGGCCCTTGGTGGTCGGGCCCTCGCCGGTGATGACGCCATCGCGCACGACGGTCAACGCGTGGGCGGCGGTCTTGCGGCAGGAAGGTTGGAGAACGGCGAACGCTTCAATAGATTTGGTAATACTAGGGGCAGACATAGCTTGCACTTCTCAATTTCTTTTTCTGGTCCAGCATTGCGACGCCGGCGTAAACGAGTGGTTAACGATTCGGAACTTGCATTCCGAGATTTTTAGATGGTTGCCAATTAGTCGCTGCGACTCCAATTAGTCGCTGTGAGTGATGTCACGGTTCGGTTGAATGACCGATGAACGCCCCCGGCAACCGGGACCGGGGTCTTGCGGACCATAAAAGGCGATATCGGGGCAATCCGGGCGATTACCGCCGCTGTGGATTTTTCGTCGCAGGGGCGCAGATCGAAAGAAGGTGCTAGGAGTTCCCTATTCGCGGAGAAGGATCTCGCCTTTTTTGGCCGGAGGTTCCCTTCCACCCTGCTAGGGCTTATACAGATCAACAGAAATTCTCCTGTAACTTGAATGAGATGAGGTGTACCATGGCACTCCAGATTGGCGCAGTCGCCCCGGACTTCGAAGCCCAGACCACCGAGGGCAAAATCAAATTCCACGACTGGATCGGCTCGAATTGGGCGCTGTTGTTCTCGCATCCGAAGGATTTCACCCCGGTTTGCACCACCGAACTCGGCGCTCTCGCAAAGTTGAAGCCTGAATTCGACAAGCGCGGCGTCAAGCTGATGGGGCTCAGCGTCGATCCCGTCGACAAGCATTCGAAATGGTCGGAGGACATCAAGGAGACGCAAGGAGCGGCGCCGAACTATCCGATGATCGGCGACACCGATTTCAACGTCTCAAAACTCTACGACATGCTCCCCGCCTCCACGTCGGGGGATGTCGCAACGCGGACCGCTGCCGATAACCAGACCGTGCGCAACGTCTTCATCATCGGACCGGACAAGAAGATCAAGCTGGTGCTGGTTTATCCGATGACGACGGGCCGCAATTTCCAGGAAATTTTGCGCGTGATCGATTCCCTGCAGATGACGGCCAAGCATCGGGTCGCGACCCCGGCCGACTGGAAACAGGGCGAAGACGTCATCATTGCAGGCTCGGTCACCGACGACGAGGCCAAGACGATCTATCCGCAGGGCTGGAAGTCGCCGAAGCCGTACATCCGGATCGTGCCGCAGCCGAAACAGTAACGGTTCATCGCGCTTTCAAGGCATCAAACAAAATATGACGCCGGTTCTGATGTCATCAGAACCGGCGTCACGGAAAGATTGGCAATAGCCAGATTGCGATCAGGCCGCGCGAACGCGGTCCAGGAACTTCTCGACCTCGGCCTTCAGATGCAGGCTCTCGCCCGACAGCGCCTGCGCCGAGGCAAACATGCGGTTGGAAGTCTCGCCGGTCTCGCCCGCGCCCTGCGCAGCGTTGCGGATGTTGATGGCGACGTCGGCGGTCCCGCTCGCGGCGGCCCGGACGCTCTGGGCGATGTTCGCCGTCGCACCGCGCTGTTGCTCGACCGCGGCCGAAATCGAGGTCGCGATATCGCTGATGCGCTCGATGGTCTGGCCAATCGCCTTGATCGCGCTGACCGACTCTTCGGTCGCAAGCTGCATGCTGCCGATCTGACTCGATATCTCCTCAGTGGCCTTGGCGGTCTGGCCGGCGAGGCTCTTGACCTCCTGGGCCACCACGGCAAACCCGCGGCCGGCATCGCCGGCGCGGGCGGCCTCGATGGTGGCGTTGAGCGCCAGAAGATTGGTCTGCTCGGCGATCGAGGTGATCAGCTTCACCACGTCGCCGATCCGCGCGCCCGCCTCCGACAGCTCGTTGATGCGCTGGTCGGTGGCCGCGGCCTGCTTGACGGCGTCGGCCGCGATCCCGTTCGATTCCTGGACGCGGCGGGTGATCTCGGCAATCGAGTTGGAGAGTTCATCGGAAGCAACGGCTGCGGTGCGGACATGCTCGGAGGCGGTCTCCGACGCGCCCGCCGACTGGCCCGAAAGCCCGGCGGTGGTCCGCGCGGTCTCGGTGAGTTGCTTGGCCACGCGCTCGAATTCACCCGAGGAGTTCAGCACCTTGTCGAGGATACCGCCGACGCTGGTCTGGAACTCGTCGACGAACCCGCGCAATTCGGCCTTGCGCTGTTCGACGGCGGCAGAAGCGGCCGCGGTCTGTTCGTCGCGAAGCCGGCGGCGCTCCAGCGAGTTGTTCTTGAACACCGCGACCGTGCGCGCGATCTCGCCGATCTCGTCCATGCGTTCGTTGTGACCGACCTCGACGTCGCTGTTGCCGTTGGCGATGGCCGTGAGCGTCGCCGTGACCGAAATCAGCGGCTTGGTCACGCGGCGCACGATCAGCATCGTCAGCAACATCACCAGAAGCGCTGCAATGCCCGCTGCGATCGCCATGTTCTGAATGGCATGCGACAGCATGGCCTCGAACTGCGCCATCGGAATTCCGACATAGAGAACGCCGATTACCTTTCCGGTCGAATTCGCGATCGGGTAATAGGCCGTCATGAACGTCTTGCCGAACAGCGTGGCCGGCCCCTTATAGGCCTCGCCGCGACGCAGGATCGGCTGTCCCGGATGGTCGGGCGCAAGCTGGGTGCCGACGGCGCGATCGCCGTTCTCCTTCTTCACGTTGGTGGAGCGGCGGACGAACTGGTTGCTGGCCTCGTCATAGACGAACAGCGTCGCGTTGCCGCCGACATACCCGACCGAGCGATCGACGATCGCGTGGTCCTTGAATTCGGGCATCTTTGCCGCTTCGGCCTTGGCGACCATGCCGTCTTTCAGCGTGATCTTGGCGTCGGGGTAGGTCTCGGCAAAGGACAGCGCCAGCGTTCGCAGATTGACCTCGATGTCGCGAAGCGCCCGGTCGCCGAACTCAGAGTTGAGCGACCAATAGGCCGCGCCCACCACCAGCGCGGTATTCACCGCGATCAGGAGGACGGCCGAAATGACCGCTTTGGTGCCGAGACGAAGCTTCAGCGACGGCAGGAGTTTTCCAAACGACGGCATGGACATGTGCAATTTTCCCCAAAATCGGGATCAATTTGACGGTTCTTGCTTACGATCGCATTAATGGATGCAACCCTAAGCAAAGGCTCAGGAATTTGGTGAAATCTATGCGCGCATGACGAAGCTTCGCCCGGCCATCGTCTGGTACCGCGAGGACCTGCGCCTTTCGGACCACCCCGCCCTGCATACGGCCGCCAACACACAAGCGCCGGTTGTATGCATTTTCGTGCTCGACGAGAGGACGCCGGGCGCCGAAGAAGCTGAACGGCATATCCGATATCGCCAGCGATGCGCTGGAAGACTGGCATCTCGAACCCACTAAGCCCGACTGGGCCGGCGGCTTGCGCGAAAACCGGCGGCCCGGCGAAGCTGCGGCGCAGGCGCGGCTCAAGGCATTCCTCGCCGGCGCTATCGCCGGCTATTCCGGTGACCGCGACCGCCCTGACCGCGAGGGCACCTCGCTTCTGTCGCCGCATCTTCGCTTCGGCGAGATCAGCCCGCGCCAGGTCTGGCACGCCGCAAAATTTGCCGCCGCCGAGCACCCTCGCCGGTCATCCGATATCGCTAAATTCCTCAGCGAACTCGGCTGGCGCGAATTCTGCCGTCATCTGCTCTACGACATGCCGGATCTCGCAACGCGCAATCTGCAGGCATCGTTCGACGCGTTTCCCTGAAAGCACGACACCAAGGCATTGCGCGCCTGGCAGCGCGGGGAGACCGGATACCCGTCGACGCCGGCATGCGCGAACTCTGGCACACCGGCGTGATGCACAACCGTGTGCGAATGGTGGTGGCCTCGTTTCTCGTCAAGCATCTCTTGATCGACTGGCGCGAGGGCGAGCAATGGTTCTGGGACACGCTTGTCGATGCCGATGCCGGCAGCAATCCGGCCAACTCGCAGTGGGTCGCCAGCTGCGGCGCCGATGCCGCCCCCTACTTCCGCGTATTCAATCCGATCCTGCAGGGCGGGAAGTTCGATCCCGATGGCGTCTACATCAGGCGCTGGGTGCCGGAGCTGAAGCAATTGCCTGACCATTTGATCCATCACCCCTGGACCGCGACACCGCTTGAACTTGCAAGCGCCGGCATCGAACCCGGCAAAACCTATCCGCGGCCGATCATCGATCACAAGGTTGGTCGTGAACGCGCGCTCGCGGCCTATGCGAGCATTCGCAATCGCTGAACTAGAGCGTTTTCTAGCGAAGTGGACACCGGTTCGCGTCAAGAAAACGCGTCAAATCAAGAATCTAGAGCCCCGTTCCGATTCCATCGGAACGGAAAAGGCTCTAGGCAGTGCGCCGGTTGACCAGAAACACCGCGGCGGCGCACGCGGTCATGCCGACAAGCGCTACTCCATCGAGCTGCTCGCCAAACAGCACATAGGCCATCAGCGCCGTCACCGCCGGCACCAGATAGAACAGGCTCGCCACCGACGTCGCGGCCGAGCGGCGGATCAGCCAGTACAACAACCCGATTGATCCGATCGACAGCACCACGACCAGCCAGCTCAGCGCGAGCACGAACTCCGTGGTCCAATGCACGACATTGTTCTCGAACAGCCATGCCCCGAACCCGAAGAAGATCGTAACCGCGATGTACTGCACGAGATTGCCCGCACGCCAGTCGATCGCGTTGCAGTACCGCCGCTGGTAGAGCGTGCCGAGCGTGATGCTGATCAGCGACACGCCGGAGGCGAGCCAACCCCAACCCGCGTCCCCGCTCATCGGCCGATTGTGCAGGATCAGCACCACGCCCGCCAGCCCGAGCAAGAGTCCAGCCCATTGAATGGCCGTGACGCGCTCACCGAGCCAGCGGTTGGCGATGGTCGAGGTCAGGATCGGCTGCAGGCCGGGGATCAGCGCGGACAGCCCTGCGGGAATCGAATGCGCAATCGCAATCGCGGTGCCGCCGAGATAGAATCCGTGCACCAGAATGCCGGCGACGGCGCTGTGGAAGATGCCGATCCGATCCGGCCAGCGAGGCCGCGCGATCGCGACGATGCCAGCCATCAAGGCGACCACCAGCGCCATCCGGATCGCGAGATAGGTCAAAGGATCGGCGTTGTTGACGACGTATTTGGTGGCGACGAAGCCGGTGCTCCACAGCACGACGAAAATCGCCGGCGCCGCCCGCGCGGCAAGATCTTCAAGGTCACGGTTCATTTGCGGAAGCGTAGTGCCCGATCATATGCTATGCGGCAAGGACTGATCGCGCGGGTCCGTCGCGCCGCGTTCGGCGGCGCACGCGGCCGCACCGACGTGCCGAAGATCGTCGACTGGTACATGCAGGGCAAGATCCAGATCGACCCGATGATCACGCATGTGATGCCACTCAGCGAGATCAACAACGCGTTCGAACTGATGAAGCGCGGGGAATCGATCCGTGGCGTGGTGACGTTTTAGGTATCTCGACTGCAGCTTCTGTCCGCTGTCATCATCCGCGAAAGCGGATGATCCAGTACGCCGCGGCTTCTCGATTGCCTACAACAGCCTCTGGAATACTGGATCGCCCGGTCAAGCCGGGCGATGACAGATCAGAGCTCAAAACGCTTCCGGACAGGGATCGACGATCTTCCAGAGCTCGCCACCGTTCTTGATCTTCTTCATCTCGGTGGTGAGCCCGCCATTGCGGCGGATCCAGTCCTTCACGGTATCCGGATAATAAGACATCAGGTCCGACGTTCCGTCGGAGCTGGTGACCTTGATGCCGAAGGTGAAGGCCTTGTCGTAATAGGCCTGGTGGAAGCCGAGGCTCGCCTTCGGCGTCACGCAGATCTTGTTCATCGGCACGATGCCGAACACCAGCGTGCAGGCCGAGTTGCAGATGCCATCGATGATGACGCGTTCCTTGCGGTCGCGGATCCGCTTGTACTTCGACTTGTATTCCTCGACGTAGCCGCCATGGTCGCGCGTGATGTGCAGATCGGCCCGCGCCGGGGTCGCGACCAGAACCGAGAGGGACAGCAGGGCAAGGGACGTGATGCGCATGGGTCGATCGGGAACCGGATAGCCTTGTCAAAGCGGAGGGTGGCCCTTGAAGTCCGGACCACACCGCAGAACCTTGGCGGGACTGTGTTGGGATTTCGTTAAGCATCCCTTAGGGGCCAAAAATAGGCAAGCTTCCGCCAATTTTCCGCAGCTTTTCCGGAGCTTTTCCTGTCGTTTTGCGTAAAATGGCTCCCGGACCGGCCAAAAACGTCTAGTTTCCTGGTGGGATTTTCCGGAGAATCAAAATGCCCAAAGCCAAGTTTTTAATCGCCGCCGCCCTCTTTGCTGCCGCGGCCCTGGCGCCGACCCTGGCGGACGCCCGCCATAATCGGCACCACCGCCAGCACTGGCCGTTGCCCTACCCGATCAGCTACCTGCACAATTACGGGCCCGGCCTCCAGCCTGGCACTTTTGCCTATTATGACGGCCCCTCGACCAACCGCTGCCGCCAGGGCGCGGCCGCATACATCGGCCAGGGCGGGCGGCACCCCTGTTACTAAACGTTCCGCTGCTGGCCCTGCCCGGACAAGTCTGATAATCGGGCGGGCTACAGGCACTCGTAGCTCAGCTGGATAGAGCATCGGATTTCGATTCCGAGGGTCGGGAGTTCGAATCTCTCCGAGTGCGCCATTTCGGGCAAGACCGGGCCGGCAAACCACGCACTCGAGAGCGATTGATATGAGAAAGATGATCCTGGCGCTGGCGATCCTGTATCCGGCCGCGGCGTTTGCTCAGGGAACGGCTACGCCCGCCCCCGCGAACCCAGCCCCTCCTCCGACGGTTGGCGGCAAACCGCTGGTACAGGTCGGGACGAAAAAGCCTCCGGCCGAGAAGAAATCGGCAAAGCCGGCGGCACCGGCCAAGCCCCTGTCCATCGCGCAGAAGCTGCAAGCCTGTCAGGATATCGACGACGCGACGAAGGAACGCCTGACCTGCTATGACGGCGTCTATGCGCCGCAGCCGAAACCCAAGCCGCCGGCCGCCAAGAGCGCCAGTGAATGCCGGTTCGTGAAGGAGGAAGACGAGCGGCTGACCTGCTTCAACCGTTTTGTCGACAAAATCCCGCAACTACCGCGGTAACCGTCAAAACCGTTCGGCCTGAGGGCGGCGCATGTCGCAAGCGGCGCCTTAGACCCTTACCAGGTGTTGTTCCCGAAGAAGCCAAAGCCAAAGTGCTGCTGCTGGGCAACGCGCATCGGCGACGGCTGAACCGAGCGAGCCTTGGCGACCTTGCGCTTGCGCGGAGCCTGCGGCTCAACCTTCTTGGCTTCAGCCGGTACGAACTGGGCAAAGGTGTCACGCACCCGAGCCTGGGCGTTGAGGTCGGCAATCGGCGCAGCCGGAGCCGCCGCAACCTGGGTGGTCACAGCCGGCGGAACAATGGTGGGAAGGCTCATGTCATAAACCACGCGTTCCGGCGGCTTCTGGTCGGAACGGATCCGCACCACGGTCTTGTCGATCGAGCCTGTCGAATTGCTGGCCACGGCGACCTGTTGCGGGGCAAAGGCATCGAGCGCGAACAACAGCGCAAGCAGCGCTGCGCCCACAAACAGGAAATAACGCGCTACGGGCATTGACGTGGCTCCCCCCGCACCATTCGCGCGGTTCATTCGGCTAACTGGAGATATGGTGATTAGTTCCTGGGGCATCCCCAAGGTTCAACAGCGCCGATCACATTTTCGGGTTCGCAAGGTCAGGTTCGCAGGGCTAAGTTCGACTTGCCGTCACCAGCGAACATTTCGCCTTGTTTGCGTTAACATTGACGAAGCCGACCAGCACACCTGAATAGTGCTTCCGGCTCCTGGTGTTCACGGTGTCCGGGATCACCCGCCGCCTGTCGGTCAAATGGCTGCCGTCCCTGCGGGTAAAGGCACAGGCAATTTCCACGTCCTTCACCGGATAATCATTGGCGTTGCGCAGCGTGAAGGTAACGAGCGCCTTCGAGCCGAGGCCGCCCCTTCGCCACGATTGCGAGGAAATCCTCAAACCCTCGATCGGCGACTTCGATTCCGGCGCAATCGACAACGGCGCGGTCACCGCGGCGGGAGCCGCCCCATCTTCAACCAGGGATACATTCTGTGCGTAGATGGTCGGGGAAGGTTCTGCTGCGGCGTGGCCCTCGGCGTCGCTCGGTCCGGGAAGCATCATCCATATCGTGCATCCCGCGATTGCGATGGCCGGCAACGCGAGCAGTCGTGCTTGCGGGGCTCCGAACGACCGTCCAGCGATCATCATGGCCATGCCCTCACCCGGCGGCGATACCGGTCGCCGCACCCGCACATGAAAAAGGCCCCACGGGCGTTACACCGTACGGCCTCTCACACGACTGCCGCTGTACGGTTCCGCCGCTAGCTCAATAATCACCCACGGCCAGAATGGTTGCACGCAAGCTCGACAATTTTGCGGCGCCAGAGGCGCACGACAGGGGATGGAATTGCGGACGGCCGGCCGCTAGATTGGCGGCGCTGCAATACTAGCTGCAAGACGCTTGGGGGAGACGAATATGCCGACAGTAACTTGGGACCATGTCCATTTGCGCAGTCCCGATCCGGAAGCGACCGCGGCCTGGCTTGCCGACATTCTGGGCGGCGAGATCGTCCGCGGCCCGGGCAGGATCGACGTCAAACTCGGCGGCGCCAACGTGTTCATCGCCCCGGTTGCGGCCGGAGACGGCGTCAACACCCCGCCGGTGACGCCGTATCAAGGGCTCGATCATTTCGGGCTGACGGTAAAGGACATCGACGCCGTCGCCGCCGAGATCAAGGCCAAGGGCGTCGAGTTTACCAAGCCACCGACCACGATCCGGCCCGGCGTACGCATCTGCTTCATCCGCGGACCGCAAGGCATTTCCATCGAGCTCTTGGAGCGCGACCAGAAATACGCGTGATCCGCCGCGCTACGTCATCGACCCCGGCATAAAGCAGCGGATGGTCAATCCAGCGTAGCCACGAATCGGCCAAACCATGGTTCGGCCGACGCGGTTGGGTTCCGTAATCACCGCGTCTTCGGGCACATCGAACCATTCGCCCTCGATGCGCACGCGATAACGGCCGTTGCTCGATTCCCAATCGACATCGCTGACAGCGCTGCCGTCGGCATCGGAGCAACACGGCCCCTTCCCGCTTCTCAACGAGTCGAACCATTCCTTGAGCGGCGAACGGGCGTAACGGCCGTCCGGATCGCGCGCATGCCCGACCTGCGCGGCAATCGCCCACAGCGCCACGACACCCAATCTCAGCAGTGTCTTTCGCCAGCCCCCATCGCGGTTGCCCGAAGTTCCGCGGTTGTCATTCTCGGTGTTAAGACGCGGCGCACGGCCGCCGGAATTGATCCAGTTGCTCACCTGTCTGTTGCTCCAACACCCACCGGCCGGTGCGCAACAGGCGATGCATTTCGCGGGCCAACTTGCTTCGGAACCCGCCGCCAGTCATCCTCGTGTCATGGTGGTGTTGGGCTGGCACCGGTATATTTGTATTTGCGGCCTGTCACGTTGACGCCGCGGGTTCCGCTTTGGCATAAACGATTACCGGGTTCCGTGGGCGCGGAGGCCGGGATTGGGACGTCATGAAGAACGGTCTGTATTCGATCCATGTCAGCCTGCTGGATGGGCGATCCGGCAAGGGCAGTGGTGTGATTCTGTTCCGGGATGGCCAGATCCTCGGCGGCGATGCCTATCTGTTTTACACCGGCAGCTACACCGTGAAGGGCGATACCTTCAAGGGCGAGGTGCTGGTGCAGCGTCACACGTCGAGCCCCGATGCCAATCCGCTGTTCGGCGGGCCGGCCCCCGTCGGCATCGGCGTATCCGGCACCTTCACCGATACGCGCGGAACCATGAACGGGACGGCGCTGGTCGGCAAGGCCAGCCAGATTTTCGGCGCCACGCTGCGCAAGCTGGCCGATACGAATTAAAGCGTCTTTCAGCGAAGTGGATACCGGTTCGCGTCGAGAAAACGCGTCAATTAAGAATCTAGAGCCCGTTCCGATTCAATCGGAACGGAAAAGGCTCCAGCGCGCTGACCGCGCCGTCTACTCCGCCGCCATTTCAAGCGGCGCAATGCGCGGCAGGATCATCTGGATCCGCGTGCCGCCTCCCGGCTCCGAATCAAGATCGAGCCGCCCGCCGAGTCGGTTGGTCACGATGCTGTAGACGATGTGCAGGCCAAGCCCGGTGCCGCCCTGATCACGCCGTGTCGTGAAGAACGGGTCGAACGCGCGGCGACGAACGTCGAGGGTCATGCCGCATCCATTGTCGGAAAACAGAACCTCGACATTGTCCTTGCCGGACTCGCGCACCTGGATATCGACCGTGCCCGGCTTGCCGTCAGGGAACGCGTGCGCAACCGAATTGAGAAACAGATTGGTCAGCACCTGTCCGTAGGGTCCGGGGTAGCTGTTCATCGTCAGGTTAGGCTGGCAATCGACATTGAGCGTCAGATTGTGTTTGCGAAGGCCCGGCCGCAAGCTCATCACCACCTGCTCGGTGAGATCGCCAAGGTCGAAGCTGCGCTGGTCGGAATAGTTGCGGTCGGCGGCGACCTGCTTGAACGACTGGATCAGTTCGGCGGCGCGATTGAGATTGGCGACGAGCTGCGATGACGCGTCGCGACTGGTTTCGAGAAAATCAGTCAAACTGGAACGCCGCAGTTCGCCACGCGCCACCTCGGCGGTGAAATTCGCCGCCTTGCGCTCCAGCGCGGAGGCGACCGTGAGACTAATGCCAACGGGATTGTTGACCTCGTGCGCGACACCCGCCACCAGCCGCCCGAGGGCTGCGAGTTTTTCGGCCTCGATCAGCGAATTCTGCGTTTCCCGCAAATTTCGCAGCGCGCCTTCCGCGGCGTCCTTGGCCTTGCGCATCTCGAGTTCGACGCGCTTGCGCTCGCCGATGTCGAGCGCGACCGTGACGATGTTCTCGATCTCGCCCGACGCGTCCAGTAGCGGCAGCTTGTTGACCAGCCATTGCCGCATATTGCCGGTGGAATCCTTGTACTCTTCCTCATAGAAGCCGAGTTCGCTGCCGCCGGCCAACACCCGCTTGTCCGGCTCATCGGTCTTCGCCGCGCCATAGCGTGACATCAGGTCGGCCGTGGTGCGACCGATGGCTTCCCCAGGCTCGATGCCAAAAATACCGGCCATGTAGCGGTTCATCAGGAGATAGCGGAGCTGCTTGTCCTTGACGTTGATCACCGCGGGCACGGTATCGATCACCTGCTGCAGCAAACGGCGGCCTTCGGCGATCGCGTCCTCGGCCCGTTTTTGGTCGGTGATGTCGCGGACCGTTCCCTCGTAACGGACCAGTTCGCCATCCTCGTTGCGCACGGCGCTGGCGCTGTCCGAGAGCCAAAGCACCGTCCCGTCGCGCGCGCGAACCTGGTATTCGTACTCGCGTACCATGCCGTCGCGTTCCATCAGCCGCTCATATTCCACCCGCGCCTGCGGATCGACATAGACGGATTCGGAGACGTCGCCGAGGCCGTTGATCAGATCCTGCGGCGTGGCGTAACCCATCATCCGCGCCAGCGCCGGGTTGGCATTGAGCAGCGCGCCTCCGGGCGTGGTGACGTAGATTCCGTCCACCGACGCCTCGAACAATTTTCGATAGCTTTCCTCGGCGAGACGCTGTTCGGCCAATGCGCGTACCGCCGCCTCGCGCGCCGCGTCGGCATCGACCAGTGTCTGGCGAAACACTTCGGCGGCTCGCGCGATATCGCCGATTTCGTTGTCGACATCGGTCTGCGGGATCGAGGTGTTCTTTTCGCCGCCGGCCACCTTGCGGATCGAGGTTGCGATCATTGCGAGCGGACGCACGGTGCGCCTGACCACCAGCAGCGAGGCGAACAGCCCGATCAGGACACCGGCGGTGCCGAGCACGATGCTCTGCCATTTTGCTTCCGTCAGCGTCCGGGCGAAATCGCGGGACAACACATGGCCGCGACGGGCGCTGACCTCGCGCAACAATTCGGTGACGCGCTGGATCAGGCGGCCCTCCGCGCCCAGCACCTCCTTGTCGATGTCGGATATCTGCCGCTCGCGGGTCGAGATGTTGATAATCGCGAGGGCATAATCATCGACAGCCGCGCGAAGCTTCGGCTCCGCCATCGTCATCGAGCGCATGCTTTGCGCCGCCAGTTCGGCGGCGGACGGATTTCGCGCCAGCAAAGCCGAGGCAATCTGGCTTTGGGCCTGAAACAGCGCCGACGCCATCAGTGGATCGGGGGTGTCGGCGATCGCCGCATCGAATTTCTCGCGCAGCGGCGGTAGCCCGACGATCAGCTCCGCGCGGCGGTTGATCAGGGCGGAAATACGCTCGATGCCGCTGCGGTAGGTCGACAGGCGCTCGGTGACGCCATCGATCATGTCCTGCTGTTCGGGAGCAAGCTCCAGCCGGGTTTTCTTCAGGACCTCGATGAGCGAGGTCGCCGCCTCGCCGACCTGGACCGATTGGGCGCCGGGGTCGGTGACGAAATCCCGGGCCGCCAGCCGCAACTCGTTCATGCGCCGGTCGATATCCTGGGCGAGGTCGCCGACGCTTTCCAGCCGCTGCAACTCGGCGAAGGTCGCATCGATGTGGCGGATGGCGATGACGCTGGCGGTGGAGGTGATGATAATCACCGCCAGCACCAGCATGAAACTGCCGAATGTCAGCTGGCCGATCGACAACGAGAACGATCGCGTCATTGGCGAATTCGGCGGCAATTCAGAGGTCATGTTATCGAGGCCGGGCTCCTATCGGCCGCAATATACGACGTTATTCGGGTCGTGGGGAACATGCTGAAATAGCTCGCGAAGCCGGCCAGACCGGCCGGGCGGTGCGCCGGTCCACGCCCGCTGGCGTCACACTGCCGGTCCGGGCTGCCCCAATCCGGGATTCCGGCCGCGGCGGGGGCTTTGCCGTGCGGCAAAATGGCCAGATTTTGTCTCGGGCCTCAGTCGGCGGTGATGCCGGCCTCCTTGACCACCTTGGCCCACACCGCGACATCGGATTTGATGATATCGGCGAATGCCCCGAGCGGCGCGCTCTTCGGCTCGCACCCGGCCACGTCTAGCTTCTGCTGGACTTCCGCGGTTGCCAGCGCCGCCTCCAGGGCCTTGCTGATCCGTTCGACGACCGGCAGCGGCGTGGCAGCCGGCACCACGATGCCGAACCAGGGCGTCACCTGGGCCTCGGCAAAGCCCTGCTCGGCCATGGTCGGGACATCCGGGAAATATTTGGAACGGCCGTCATTGATGGCGCCGATGATCCGGATCGCCCCGCTCTGCACCTGGGCCAGCGCCTGGTTGGCGGAGAGGAAGGTCGAGGTGATCAGGCCGCTCGCGATATCCGGCACCATCTGCGGATAGCCGCGATAGCCGATGCCGGTGACATCGATCCCGGCCAGCCGCTTGAACAGCTCAAAACCGAGATGCCCGGTCGAGCCCTTGCCGGGATGGCTGTAATTCAGCGTGCCCGGTTTGGCCTTGGCCAGCGCGACATATTCGGCGACGGTCTTCACCGGCAGCGTGGTGGGGACGATGAAAAAATTCGGCGCGCGGCAGATCTGGCCGATCGCAACAAAATCGCGCACCGGGTCCCAGCGCAGCTTGGCATCGAGCGCCGGGCTTGCGGTGAAGAACGTCGTCACCAGCAGCCATGTGTAGCCGTCGGGGGCGGCGCGCGCGACTTCCTCTGCGGCGATCGAGCCGTTGGCGCCGGATTTGGATTCGACGACGATCGATCCCTTCCACTGCTCCTGCATATTTTGCGCGATGATGCGCGCGAACACGTCGGCGACGCTGCCCGGCGAATAGGGAATCACGACGCGGATCGGCCGGCTTGGAAAATCCTGCGCCTGCCCTTGATGTGGCGCGGCGAGAAACAAGAGCCACGCGCCGATGATCACGCCGAAGCGATGACATCTCATATGGGTGCCCTACCCTGACCGTTTCTTTGGGCGCTGAACGCGCCCGGATTGAGAGGGAGGATGCAGGTAATCCCTGATCGCAGCAAGGCCACGCGTTTTTCGCCAGGCGAACCAAACCCGCAGCACCGTGCCTGGCCCTAGCTTTCGACCCGCTGCAACGCCTTTAGCAGATCGGACGGCATCATGCCGAACATGTCCCGAAACGCGCTGCTGAGATGCGCCGAACTGGCGAAGCCGGCGGCGTGGGCGGCTTCCGTCAGGGACGAGCCTTCGCCGCAGGCGCGCACCGCGGCCCCCATCCGGTTCCAGATCCGGTAGCCCCGCAATGGTACGCCGGTCTCCGCCTTGAACAGATGCAGGAACCGCGACGCTGACAGGCCCGCATGTTCCGCCAACTCCGTCAAGCGGTGCGCCCGGTGCGGCTCGTCCCGCATCAGCCGCAGCGCCGCCGATATCCGCGCATCGGCGTTGGTGCCCGTGCCCACGCCGAGCAGTTCGCCGAGCGACAAACGTCCGTCGCGCGCCGCGATGCGATCCTCTGCCAGGCCAGTCAGGATTTCGATCACACCAGATTCGTCGCGCAGATCGAACGCCGCACGCGCGCGCGTATCCGTCATCCGCGCCAGCAACGCCTTGAGGTCGCGTCCGAGCGGATCGACGTAGAGGAACGCCATGCGTCCGCGTTCAATGCGCAGGTGATGCAGGCTGTTGGGCATGATCAATACGCTGCGGGCGGAACGATAATCCGTCGCGGGATCTGCCGGATCGTCGGCCACCTCCAGCGCGGCATCGAGGCCGATGGCTAGTACGGCGGTCGCATTGCGGTGCGGCGTCAATCCGAAGGCCGGGCCGAGATAGAGCACGCGGGCGCCCCACCCCAACAATTTCGCCTCGCCGATTGCGCGCATAGCCAGTTTCTGAAAGCCCGGATGGTTCAGGCGAATTTAGGGTGCCGGACCGCAACAGGACCCAGCACGATGACAGATAAGCCTGATGAGACCGACAGCCAAGCCGCGATTGAGCGCAACCGAGAGGCCGTGACGCGCTACGCGCGCGCCTGGCTTGCCGGCGACCGCACCGCGCTCGCCGCCTGCTACCACGACGATTTCACGCTGCATTATTTCGGCCGCAACCCGCTTGCCGGCGACCACAGGGGCAAGATGGCCGCGCTTACGATCCTGGCCGAGGTCACCCGCCGCACCAGCCGAAAACTGCTCGGCATCGTCGACATCATGGCCGGCCCCGCGCGCGGCGCGCTGCTGGTGCGCGAGCGCTTTGAGCGCGACGGCAGGGCGGCGGAGTTCGAACGGCTGCTGGTCTATGCCGTGCGCGATGGGTTGCTGGGGGAATGCTGGGTGTGGGACCAGGACCAGGCGGCGGTCGACGCCTATCTCGCGTGAGAGGCTTGTCTACGGCGCCCACACTTCGTCAAACGTCGAAGTGTGTTAGGCTCTTTATTTGACGCATTTTCTTCACGCGAACCGGTACCCACTTCGCTCGAAAACGCTCTATCCGACCGAGCCGACCTCGAACACGTCACCGTCATAGCCGGCCTCGAGCGGAATCCGCAGCTGACGGCCGCCGTTGTTCTTGGTCATGATCGGCGTCACCGTGACGACGGACTTGCCTCTGGAATCTTCGAGCGCCGCCTTCACGCTGTCCTGCTTGCCGAGCTTGATCAGGTTGCGCGTGGTCGGGAACGGCAATTTGAATCGTCCGCTCTCGCCGCCTTCCAGCGCCTCGCGCGGCGACACCCAGATTGAATCGGTGGATTCCTTGCCGTCATGCGCACCGACCTGTTCGGGCGGCGCGGCGGCGAGGAAGAACCAGGTATCAAAGCGCTTCGGCATGCCTTCGGGCGTGATCCAGTGCGCATAGGGCACGAGTTCATCGAGCGCCAGCACCATGCCGTTGTCGGTCAGAATTTTATGGAAGCTGATCTTGCTGTCGCAGAGATCGGCGCGATGCGCGGTCTCGATCTCGCTGGCCCTGACGGCGTCGACCAGCGCTTTCGATCCCTTCGGCCGCGCCAGCAGGATGCCGCTCTCTTCAAAGGTCTCGCGGATCGCCGCGATGCGGAAGCTGAGCGTCGCCTCATCGAGCCCCTCGCCGCCGGAATACAGCTCGGGCGCCGCGATGATCTCCTTGTCGCCCTTGTCGACACTGCCGCCGGGAAACACCAGCGCGCCGGAATTGAAGTCGATCTCATAATGGCGAACCATCATGAAGACCTCGATTTCCTTTCGCGCCGTGGCGTCGCGCAGCAACAGGATGGTGGACGCAGGGCGCGGTGCTTTGGCGGGTTCGGTCATTGGATCAACCCGCCGCGCTGGATTGCGGTTGCAGATTGGCGCGGCGGTCGACCCGCGCCACCCGCGACAGCAGATATTCGACTTCGGCTTTTGCCGTCGCGGTGATGGTCGCACCCGGCTTGCGCTGCGCGCTGGAGGCGATCACGCCGCGCTTCTGCAGCACGTATTTGCGCACGGCGAGACCGGCGCCGGGCTGCTGCTCGTAGCGGATCAGCGGCAGATGCGCGTCGAACAGATCGTGCGCGGCGTCGCGCTTGCCGGCCTTTTGCAGTTTTACGACATCGATCAGCAATTCCGGGAAGGCGTAGCCGGTCATCGCGCCATCGGCGCCGCGCTCCATCTCGAAATCGAGGAACATGCCGCCATTGCCGACCAGAATGGACATCGGCTTCAGCGAGCCGTCCTTCTGGAAGCCGCGCAGCGTGGAGATCTTCTCCAACCCCGGCCAGTCCTCATGCTTGAGCATCACGCAGGACGGCGAATCCATCACGATCTTGCGGATCACGGCGGGCGTGAACACGACGTTCAGCGTCAACGGATAATCCTGCAGCACCCAGGGAATGTCGTCGCCGATGGCTTCCTGCGCCTGCTTGAAATAGCCCGTGATCTGGTCGTCGGTGCGTAAGTGCGGCGGCGGCGCGATCATCACGCCGGCAGCGCCCGCATCCATCGACGCTTTCGCCAGCGAACGCATGGTGGCAAATCCCGGCGCCGAGACGCCGACGATGATCTGCATGTTCTTGGCGCGCTTGACGAAGCGGATCGCCACCTGCTCGGCTTCATCAGCATCGAGCTTCGGCGCCTCGCCCAAAATGCCGAGCACGGTGACGCCGTCGCAGCCGACTTCGGCATAGAAGTCGGTCAGGCGGTCGATCGATTTCTCGTCGATGCGGCCGTCATCGTGAAACGGGGTCGGCGCAATCGCAAAGGTGCCTGCGGCCTGGGCGGTGAGCTTCATGGTCAATTTCCGTAAATGAGGGTGAGAGGACGAAATCCCTGATCCAGTGATACCACCTACTGGCTGATGTCTCAAAGCGAGAGATTTAGCCTGGGAATGAACCTGCCGGGGATCGAGCCGGATGGAACAACGCCATCGTCGACCGCCCCCATGCGGCGGTAGAACGGGGCCGCGTCCGGGTCGGCGTCGATCAGCATTGTCGTGGCCCCGGCGGCGCGTGCCGTGGCCTTGGCCCAATCGAGCAGCTGCCGACCGGTGCCGGCGCGAAGCATGCCCGGTTCGACAAACAGCCTTTCGAGCTGCGCGACATCGCCTTCGGATTTTACCTCGGCAACGCCGGCGAGACGGCCATCGACTTCAGCGACCTGCACGCGGGATGACATGATGACCGCAGGCGTCATCATCAGCTCCCTTCGGCAAGCCTGCATGAAGGCCGCGTCATAGCCCCAGACGGCCTTCGAGCGCAGGCACAATTCGGTAAGTGCCGGAGCTTCATCGGGACGAGCGGGCCGCAGTGCGAGCATAGCGCCTCCTTCGGGGATGGACGAGCGTCAGAAGCGACGCGCGCCCATCTTGATCTGTTCCTCGGAGAAGAAGATCTCCTTGGCGTGCTCGACGATATCCTGCGCCTTCCAGGCCTCGCCCGGCGGCTTCCAGCCTTCCATCTCCATCATCCGCATCTCGCGGACGCCGCGGGGACCGGAAACACCGAGCGTCTTGCCGGTCTGGTCGCCCGACAGGTCGCTGACCATATATAGCACCGCCGGCGCGATGCCGTCGGGCCCCAGCGCCGCCTTTGGGTTCTCGATGTAGCGTGGCAGATCCGCGGTCATGCGGGTTAGCGCACCTGGAGCGAGCGTCCAGATCCGGATGTTGTATTTGCGGCCCTCGATCGCCAGCACGTTCGACAGTCCCCAGATACCGCCCTTGGCGGCGCCGTAATTGGTCTGGCCGAAATTGCCGATCAGGCCTGAGGTCGAGGACGTGTTGACGATGACGCCGCCGCCGTTCTCGCGCATCCATTTGAACACCGGCTGGGTGCAGCAGAAGGTGCCCTTGAGGTGCACCCTGAGCACCTTGTCCCAATTGGCTTCCTTGGCCTTGGCAAAGGTCTCGTCAAGGAGGATGCCGGCGTTGTTGACCAGGATATCGGCGCGGCCGAAATTCTTGATGGCGTCGTCGAACACCGACTGGCCGCCGGCCATGGTCGAGATGTCGGCCCCGTTGGCGACCGCGCGGCCGCCCTCGGCCTTGATCGCCTCGACCACCTTCTGCGCCATGGTCTGGTCGCCGCCGGAGCCGTCGCGCGGGCCGCCGAGATCGTTGACCACGACCGCTGCGCCCTCGCGCGCGAACAATTTGGCGTAGGCCTCGCCCAGCCCGCCGCCCGCACCGGTGATGAGCGCAACCTTGCCGTCGAGTAATCCCATGGTGGTTTCTCCTTGTTAGCTACCGTCATTCCGGGATGGTCCGAAGGACCAGACCCGGAATCTCGAGATTCCCCGATGCGCAATTGCGCATCTGAGGTTCGCGCTATCGCGCGCCCCGGAATGACGGGCAAATCAACCCAGCACCGTCTTGCCGCTCTTGATGACCGTGACGTTCCGCGACTTCACCTTCGCTTCGAATGACACGACGTTGCCGTCCTTCCACAATTCCATCGTCACGGTCTCGCCGGGATAGACCGGCGAGGAGAATCGCGCCGCATGCTGCCTGAAGGCGGAGGAGTCATAATCGGCATAGGTCTGCAGCACGCCGCGGCAGGTGATGCCGTAGGTGCACATGCCGTGCAGGATCGGTTTTGGGAAACCGGCCTTCTTGGCAAATTCCGGATCGGAGTGCAGCGGGTTGCGGTCGCCGCACAGGCGATAGACCAGCGCCTGATCCGGGCGCGTCGTGATATCGACGGTCTTGTCGGGCGCGCGGCTCGGCACCTTGTGCGGCTCGGGCTGGCCTTCGGACGGTCCACCGAAGCCGCCATCGCCGCGCGCGAAACGCGAAGCAACGAGCGTTGCGAGCTTCTCGCCCTTCTCGTCCCTGAGCACGGTCTGGTGGCGGATCACCGCGCCCTTGTCCTTGCCCTTGTCGAACACGTCGAGCACGGTGGAGTCGGCTGTGATGTGCGCCGCGCCGGGCAGCGGCTTGTGGAAGGTAATGTCGCGCTCGCCATCGACCACCATCACGCGATTGAGATTCATTTCGCCGGGCCCTGCCCCCCAG
Source organism: Bradyrhizobium sp. AUGA SZCCT0431 (assembly GCF_018131065.1). Taxonomy (NCBI): domain Bacteria; kingdom Pseudomonadati; phylum Pseudomonadota; class Alphaproteobacteria; order Hyphomicrobiales; family Nitrobacteraceae; genus Bradyrhizobium; species Bradyrhizobium sp. AUGA SZCCT0431. The sequence continues at coordinate 45,116 of NZ_JAFCLR010000020.1, forward strand.
GCCGCCACCGAAGCGAACGTCGGCACCACCTTCAGCGGACGCGGCGTCAGCGTGCCCTCGTTGACGAAGGCCAGTTCCTTCTCGTCCATCGGGTCCGCGCCCATCCCGATCCCGTAGGCGTAGAGCATCACCTCGCGGTCGGTATAGGCGTATTTCTGGCCGAGGTTCTTCAGGGCCATCAGTTGTTCGTAATTGATCGGCATCTTCGCGCGTCCTTCCCGAATTCTTTTCTTTACCGGCGCCCGTTAATGCGCCCTCTCCCCTTGTGGGAGAGGGCATCACCGAAGCCGGCAACAAACTCACTTGGGTGAGGGGTTGGATCGACCGGCAGAAATGCCAGCCGATAGAACCCCTCATCCGGCGCTTCGCGCCACCTTCTCCCACAAGGGGAGAAGGGAAGTAAAAGCATCGCCTCAGGCCGGCGTGAAGAACGGCAGCGGGGCGCCGTCGGTCGGCTTGAACACCACTTTGACCTTCTGGCCGATCTTGAGCTTGTCCATATCGCAATCGACGATGTTGGTCTGCAGCGACGGGCCTTCCTTCAGCGTGACATAGGCGATCGCGTAAGGCCCGGTAGGGGATTTGCGCATCAGGCTGAAGGTGTAGATCGTGGCTTCGCCGGAGCTCTCCTCCCACTCGGTCTTGTCGGAGAAGCAGAACGGGCAGATCGAGCGCGGGAAATAATGCGGCTCGCCGCAGGCGGTGCAGCGCTTGATCATGAACTTGCCCTGCTTGGCGGCTTCCCAGAACGGCGCGGTCTCAGGGTTACCTTGCGGCACAGGAAGTTTCTTTGGCTCCGTCATCACGCACGCTCCAGAATGCAGGTTGAGGCGGCATGGCGCACGCCGAGAAGTCCGCCGGTGCCGTGGGCGACCGCGAGATCGCAGTTTTGCACCTGCACCTTGGGATGCGCTTCGCCGCGCAGCTGGCGCACCGCTTCGATGATTTTGGTCATGCCGCCGCGGTTCACGGGATGGTTGCTGCAGAGGCCGCCGCCATCGGTGTTGAACGGCAATTTGCCGACGCCGGAAATCAGATTGCCGTCGGCGACGAACTTGCCGCCCTCGCCCTTCTTGCAGAAGCCGAGATCCTCGAGCTGCATCAAGACCGTGATGGTGAAGCTGTCATAGATCGAGGCGTATTTGATATCCTTCGGCGTGACGCCCGCTTCCTCGAACGCGCGCGGGCCGGACCAGACGCCGGCAGAATAAGTGAGATCGAGATCCTTGCCGCCGCGCGGGCCCTTCATCGCCTCGCCATGGCCGATCAGGCGCACCAGCGGCTTCTTCAGGCTCTTGGCGATTTCCGGCGTGGTGACGATCAGCGCGCCGCCGCCATCGGTGACGACGCAGCAGTCCATTCGATGCAGGGGATCGGAGATCATCGGCGAGTTCAAGACGTCCTCGACGGTGACGACTTCCTTGAGCATCGCATGCGGGTTGTACTGGGCGTGATGGGAGGCTGCGACCTTGATCCAGGCGAGTTGTTCGCTTGTCGTGCCGTAGTCGTGCATATGGCGCATGGCACACATGCCGTAGGCATTGTGGGTGGTCGCGCCATAGGCGGCCTCGAAATCGGCCTCGGCGCCGGCGGCGCGCGGCGGCATCGGGCCGGTGCGCGGCTTGCCGGCCAAAGTGATCAGCGCGATCGAGCATTTGCCGGCGGCGATCGCCTCGGCGGCGTGACCGAGATGGATCAGGTAGGAACAGCCACCGGTATCGGTGGAATCCATGTGGCGGACTTTGAGGCCGAGATAGTCGACCATCGGCCACAGGCCGCCGGGGGCATCGCCGGCGCAGAAATAGCCGTCGATATCGGCCTTGGTCAGGCCTGCGTCCTCGATCGCGCCCTTGGCGACCTCGGCGTGCAACTGCGCGGTGGATTTATCGGGTGCGTGCCGGGTGGGATGCTCATAGATCCCGGCAATGTAGGCTTTGCCCTTGATGGTCAAATCGTTCTCCGCTGGCGTTTCTTATTTCCAAGGTTTTTCTGGCCTGTCGGGAGGGCCTTGGCAAGCGAGGAAATATTCCGTCAGGCGAGACGGCTGCGACTGGACTCAAGTCGGGATGATTATGGGCGAACATCGTATCAGCTCGGGATGCCGACAGCGTCATAGCTCGCACAGGCGGAATATCCAGATCGTCGTCCCGGCGAAGGCCAGGCGAAGGCCGGGACCCATACCGCGTGATCTCTCAATAGAGGTTCGGTAGCAGGGACCTTCTGCAAAACTACTCCCTGTGGTTATGGGTCCCGGCTCCCGTGCGCAATTGCGCACTAGGCCGGGACGACGTGGATATAGTTTCGCATTCTCGCGGCGCGATGCGCCCGAAGTTTTACAAATCGTTTCGCCCACTGAAATCAGAGGGCGCAGGGAATGCCGGATGCGCGCTGCACCCGCGATCTCGTGTGCGAATTGTGCTAAGTAGGCTGCACACGAGCATACAGGGCAGCGGAGGCAATCCGACATTCCCTGCGCAATGGCTTTACGGCTTATAACGCGATCTCCCCGGTCGGGCCGTGCTCGTTGTCACCGTCATCAGTGCGAAGCGTGAGCTCCTCACCAACTTGACGCCAGCATACGGGGCATCAGGACCACGCGTCTTTACCGTACGCTCAAGCTGCGCTCGTCAGTCGCAACCCTTGCGTCCACCGCGACCTGTCCCTCGTTGTGACGTTGGCCAACGCCCCTCTGAGCGGGACAGGATGGCGATAGATATGCCCTGATTTTTCTTTCTGGTAAACCGAAATATTTTTGATTCCTGGGCTTGACATGATTTCTAAAAAACCGAATTGATTTGCCCGTCGGGTTGCTTTGTCGCACCCACCACATCCAGATTCCAGTTGCGCGCGAGTCGACGCAGTACGCAGGGCGGGTTCTCTTTAACCCGCCGCTCCATGCGAGATGGCGGGTTAAAGAGAACCTACGCGAGCTTGCCTGTCAGGCAATCAGTTGGAGCGATCGCGCAGGCCGGACCAATTACGGGCTGTCAAATCGGGCTGAGCCGCCTGGAGCCGTCCGGGATCGGCATCGAGGGCTGTGGGCATGAATACACGTCGGATCGTTGCGAACGAATGATAGCGGGTTAACGCTGGCGTATCCCACCATGCCACGATTCATGAAAAAATGGCGGGTTACGCTTCGCTGACCCACCCTAGGCGATCTGAGCTAATTTTCCCGTCGGGGTTCCATAAGCGACTTTCGTACATTTCGTCGGAACGAAATCCCGCTTCCCGCGTGATAGTTCACGGACATATCAGCTGGAGGATCAGGAATGTTTAAAGGAATGCGCAAGTATGCGTTCGGCGCCGCAGCGGCAGCGGCTCTTTTTGTAATTCCGATCCCGGCCTTTTCCCAATCCATTGAGGTTGGACCGGGCGGCGTCCGAATTGGGGGTGGGCAATGCGAGCAATTGCGGCGTGCCTGCGAAAACAAGGACGCGCTAGGGGAGCGTGGGGAAGGAAATTGCCGCAGATACCGGGAGACCTGCGGGGGATCAGCCCGGAGAGACGTGTGCGGCGAATTGAGACAAGCCTGCCTCAACAAGGACCAGTTGGGCGAACGAGGCGAGGGAAATTGCCGCAGGTATCGCCAGACTTGTAGAGGTAGCTTGTAAAAGCGACTTGTCCGCCGTAGCTCAACGAGCGAAGTGGAAGCGTGCCCACCATCGAGCGACGGTGTTCGAAGATGGTGGGCACGGCGCAAGCGCGCGCGCTTGCCAACCCTATGCACCACTGTCGTCTGGATTTATCCCCGAAGGAATCTCAGCGTCATAAAACGTTGACGGTCGTGGATTATGACTATCAACCATAGCGCAGCAATGCGCCCCAGTAGTGTCGCGAAGGGCGGATGTACCCCTCGTGACAGTGAAGGCCTCCAGCTTCGGCTCGGAGGTCTTTTGCGTTTTGCAAGGCTGGCGTTCCAGCTTTCGCAAAACTGCGTTCGGTGGCTATGGGTCCCCCGATGCGCAATTGCGCATCTGAGCTCAAGGCCGGGACGACAGTTGAGGTTGTCGCTTATTCCGCCGCGATCTGCCTCGGCGCAGGGGGCGGGTTGACGAGATCGGCGGCCAGTTGCGCGTAGCGCGTCTTGGCGTCTTGCACCGCCTTTTCCTTAACCGGGCCGTAGCCGCGGATGCGATCGGGCAGCGAGAGGATTTCGATTGATGTATCGAGCGTGAGCGGCGACAGCAGGCCGAGCACGGTTGCGACGTCCTTTTCGTAGCCGGCGATCAGATCGCGTTCCAGCTTGCGGTCGGCGCTGTGGCCGAAGATATCGAGCGACGTGCCGCGCAGGCCCTTCATCTTTGCAAGAATTCGGAACAGCGGCATCATCCACGCGCCGAACGCGCGCTTCTTCGGCCGGCCCAACGCATCGAGGCCGCCACCGAGGATCGGCGGCGCGAGGTTGAAGCTGAACTTGAAATCGCCTTCGAACTGGTCGCGAAGCTGCTTTTCGAAGCGGCCGTCGGTGTAGAGCCGCGCGACTTCGTATTCGTCCTTGTAGGCGAGCAGCTTTGCGTAATTGATCGCGACCGCGCGAGGCAAGGCATCATCGTAGCCGCCGTCCCTCGCGGCGTCGCGGACCCGCTTTACCAGCGCCTGATAACGGGCGGCGAGTTTCGCGTCCTGATACTCGGTCAGGAGGTTGCTGCGGTGGGCGATGATCTCGTCGAGCGACATCGCGTCCAGCGTCTTGGGCGCAACCGTGCCGTCCTGATCCTTCATCATCGCGATCAGTTTTGCGGGGTCGTGTGCGGCCAGCCGTCCGAGCTGAAATGCCTGGATGTTCAGCTTGATCGCAACGCCGTTGACCTCGATCGCCTGTTCGATGGCCTTGGCCGAGAGCGGCAGCAGGCCTTTCTGATAGGCATAGCCCATCATCATCATGTTGGTGGCGATGGAATCGCCGAGCAGCATTTCGGCGGGTTTGGTGAAATCGAAGAACGACGAATCCTTGCGCAGCGCGGTTTCCAGAACGTGGTTGACCTTGCGGGCCTGGAAATTGAAATCGCGGTTGAGGATGAAATCGGCGATCGGAATGAGGTGGGTGTTGATGATCCCGGTGGTGCGGCCGGATTCGCAGAGCGTGATGGTTTCCTTGGAAACGGCCACCACTTCGTCGGCGGCCAGCACGAGATCGGCGGTGCCGGTGACGATGCGCGAACAGGTGACGTCGGCGGTGTGTTCTGACAGACGCACATGGCTCAGCACCGCGCCGCCCTTTTGCGCCAAACCAGACATGTCGAGGATCATGCTGGCCTTGCCCTCGATATGCGCGGCCATGCCGAGCAATGCACCGATGGTCAGCACGCCGGTGCCGCCGACGCCGCCAACCGCGACGTTGTAGGGCCGGTCCAGCGCCGGCCTCGAGGCAGGCTCCGGCAGCTCGCCGATGTCACCGAGGCCGGCCGTTGCGCGCTTGCGCATCTTGCCGCCGTCGATGGTGACAAAGGACGGGCAGAAGCCCTTCAGGCAGGAATAGTCCTTGTTGCAGGTCGACTGGTTGATGGTGCGCTTGCGCCCCAGCTCGGTCTCCAGCGGTTCGACCGAGATGCAGTTCGACTGCACCGAGCAATCGCCGCAGCCTTCGCAGACCGCCGGATTGATCATGACGCGGCGCGCCGGGTCTTCCAGCGTGCCACGCTTGCGGCGGCGACGCTTTTCGGCGGCACAGGTCTGCACGAACACGATCGCGGAGGCGCCTTTTACCTTGCGCAGCGTCTTCTGGACGGTGTCGAGTTCGTCGCGATGCGCGGTCTTGACGCCGGGGGCGATCTCGCCAGCCGGATAGGCGTCGGGATTTTCCGAGACCAGGTAGATTTCGCGGATGCCTTCGGCGTGGAGCTGGAAGGTGATCTGCTGCGGCGACAATTCGCCGTCGACATGCTGGCCGCCGGTCATCGCGGTCGCGTCGTTGTAGAGGATCTTGTAGGTGATGTTGGCGCCGGAGGCGACCGCCTGGCGGATCGCGAGGCTGCCGGAATGGAAATAGGTGCCGTCGCCGAGATTGGCGAACACGTGCTCTTCCTTGGTGAAGGGCGCGACACCGACCCAGGGCACACCCTCGCCGCCCATATGGGTAAAGGTTTCGGTGGAGCGGTCCATCCACAGCGCCATGAAGTGGCAGCCGATGCCGGCAAAGGCGCGGCTGCCTTCCGGCACCTTGGTCGAGGTGTTGTGCGGGCAGCCCGAACAGAAATACGGCGTGCGGGTGATCGGCGCCACTGCCTGCATCTGCGTCGCCTGCCGGCCGTTGAACCAGTCGGCCTTGGCGCGGAGCTGTGCTGCGATTTCGGGATTGAGATTAAGTCGAAGCAGCCGCTCGGTGAGCGAGCTCGCCAGCGAGGCGACGCTGAGCTCTTCCGCAAACGGCAGGAAGCGCTTGTCGTGATCGTCCATCTTGCCGATGATGCGGGGACGGACATCGTCGCGCCAGTTGAACAGCTCCTGCTTGACCTGGTTCTCGACGATCTCGCGTCGCTCTTCGATGATGAAGATTTCTTCGAGGCCCACCGCGAACTGCCTGACCCCTTCCGGCTCGAGCGGCCAGGGCATGCCGATCTTGTAGAGCCTGAGACCAATCTTGGCGGCGATTTCAGGCGTGATGCCGAGTTCGCGCAGCGCCTGGCGGATATCCTCGTAGCTCTTGCCTGACGCCATGATGCCGTAGCGGGCGTTCGGCGAATCCATGGTGACGCGGTTGACCTTGTTGGCGCGGGCAAAGGCGATGGCCGCAAAACCCTTGTAGTCCTGCAGGCGGCGGTCCTGCGCAAAACGGTCGTCGGGCCAGCGCAGGTTGAGGCCGCCCTCCGGCAGTTCGAAATCGGTCGGGATCACGAACGGCGTCATCTCGTCGGTGAGGTCGATCTCGGCGGTGGTTTCCACCGTCTCGGTGATCACTTTCATGCCGACCCAGCAACCGGAGTAGCGCGACATCGCGATACCCAGCAAACCCATCTCAATCATTTCATGGATGCTGGAGGGATAGAGATAGGGCATCAGCGCCGACATGAAGGCATGGTCCGACTGATGCGGCACGGTGGAGGATTTGGCGCCGTGGTCGTCGCCCGCGAGAACCAGCACGCCGCCGTTCTTGGCCGAGCCTGCCGCGTTGCCGTGACGGAACACGTCGCCGCAGCGATCGACGCCGGGGCCCTTGCCGTACCAGATGCCGACCACGCCATCATAGTTGGCGCCGGGCGACAGATTGAGCTGCTGCGAGCCCCAGACCGCGGTGGCCGCGAGATCCTCGTTCACGCCGGGCTGGAACTTGATGTTGTATTGCTCGAGGTGCTTGCGGGCGGCGAACAGCTGCTGGTCGTAACCGCCAAGGGGCGAGCCGCGATAGCCTGAAATGAAGCCGGCGGTGTTGAGCCCGGCGGCGCGGTCGCGGCGGATCTGCGCCATCGGCAGCCGCACCAGCGCCTGGATGCCGGTCAGGAAGACATGGCCGCTTCCTTGGGTGTACTTCTGATCGAGACTGATCGGACCCTGGTTGATTCCCATTTAAGCCCTCTTTTGCCGTCCGCTTTGATCGCGACGGCTGTGTTTTAGTAGGCGTCAGAACTTCTTAGAACCAGTCTATGTCGGATTTTCCGCTTCCCGCACCACAAATCTGGGCAAGTCAGCCGCGCGATCAAAGATCGCAATTTCGTGCCGGGAAGAACGCCGGCCGGTTTCACTTTGTGTCGCCGGACCGCCCCGGCACGAAACGGCATGACGTGGCCGGCTGCCCTGCGTTTGGGGATAACGCCCCAGGCGGCCTTTGGCTGCAGGCGATTCCGGCTGAAGCGTTATTGTGCGCTGCGTTCGTCGGTCAGCGCTGATCGCCGCCGAAGACGAATTTCGGCATTTCCCATTTGTAGCGGATCGCGAGCAGCCGCAGCGTCAGCCCGAGCACGAACGTCAATCCGGTCCAGAGTTCGTGATTCAACTGCAACCCGAAGGCGGTGACATAGAACAGCCCGGTGACGACGGAAACGCTGGCGTAGAGTTCTGAGCGAAACAGCAGCGGAACGTCGTTGCAGAGGATATCGCGCAGCACGCCGCCAGCGCAGCCCGTGATCATGCCGGCGACGATCACGATCGGCAGCGGCGCGCCGACTTGCCGGGCGACGTCGCAGCCGGCCATCGTGAACACCACAAGGCCGATCGCATCGAGCACCAGGAATGCGAGGTTGAGCCGGTGCACATGGCGCGCGATCAGGATGGTCACGAAAGCCGCAATCGCCGTCAGCGCCAGGTAGGACGGGTTCTTCACCCAGACCAGCGGGTAGTGCCCGAGCAGCACGTCACGGATGGTTCCGCCGCCGAGCGCGGTAATGCAACCCAGCATGCATACGCCGGCCCAATCCATGCTGCGGCGCCCGGCGGCCAGGGCGGCCGTCATCGCCTGCGCGGTCAGGGCCACATAAGACAGCAGGTGCAGCACGGTATCGCTGGGCGGCAGGGCCCACATGGCAACCTCTTATGCAGCCTCTTCGCAACCTGGTGGTTCGATGGAACCCGCGAATCACGGGTTCCATCATTAACCGGTTGCAAGATTGACGCGGAACATCCGGCCGCGCCAGCCATTGTATCTCCGCTAAACACTTTGGGGTTCTAACGGAGGAACTGCTTCATGACCTACAATCCGAACGACCCGTATCGTGCCAATCTGAGTGATGACGAAATCCGCCGTCAGGCACGTATGAACAGTCTCGACAACGAGATACAGGCCGACCCGCAGCTCGCCGAGGCTCCGGCCAGCGGCACCAAGATCGCGATGTTCGCGATTGCCATCGCCGTGGTGATGGGTGCGTTGTTCTATGGTCTGAACAATACCAACGTGAACGAGGCCGGCACCACGCCGTCCAGCCAGACCGCGCAGACGCAGCCGGCCAACCCCGCGGCGCCTCCGGGCATGCGTGACGTAACGCCGAAGTCCAACAACCAGCCCGGCACGACCACCGGTGCCGCGCCGCCGCGTCCGGCAGCGCCCTCGCCGGCGGCTCCGGCCGACGCACCGGCCAAACAGTAACGGCTGAGGCAAGTGTGATCTGACGAGTGATCTGAAACGACAGCGCAGCGGGCATTTCGCCCGCTGCGTTTTTGTTTGGCGGTGTCAGCTGAACATCTTGTTGAGTTCGCCGCCGGGATAGCCGTGCGCGAACTCCGTGAACGTGCCCTGCTCCGCCATTTCCTTCGACGCCTTCATGAAGCCGGCCCACGCCATGCGGGCCAGCGCACCGCCGACGCTGATACGGCGGACGCCGAGGTCGCCGGCAATTTTCAGCGACGGGCCGGCCGCACCGACCAAAAGGTTGACCGGTCTTGGCGCGACCGCTTTCACGACCGCCGAGATTTCTTCCGGCGTCGAGATGCCGGGCGCATAGAGAACGTCGGCGCCGGCCTCGGCATAAGCGGTGAGCCGATCGATCACGAGCTTCATATCCTTCACCCCGCGCAGGAACGCCTCGCAGCGGCCGGTGAGCAGGACGCCGCTATTGTCGGCATCGATCGCCTGGCGCGCCGCCCTGATGCGATCGACGGCAAGCTCACGGTCGAACAGCGGCTTGGCGTTGTCGCCGGTGAAATCCTCGATCGAAAGGCCGGCGATGCCGGTCTTGACGGCGCGTGCGACGTTGACGCCGACCTTGTCCGCCTCATGCGCAAAGCCGTCCTCGAAATCGGCATTGACGGGAATATCGACCGCCGCGCTGATGGCTGCGAGATGATCGCAGACGTCGTCGACGGTGACGCGGTTGTCGGCCTTGGCGATGGCCCAGGCAAAACCGGCGCTGGTGGAAGCCAGCGCCTTGAAGCCGAGATGCTGCAACGCCTTCGCGCTGCCGACGTCGAACGGATTGGGAATGATGAAGCAGCCGCTCTCGTGCAACTTCTTGAAGGCGGCGCGTTTGTCAGCAGTTGTCAGCATGGTCACTCCCCGAATTGTTTGTTGGCGCGGCCAACATAGGTACGCGACGCAGGCTTCGCCAGACGCTCACGCCACGACCTTGCGCAGGAACGTGCGCTCTTCGGCGAGGATAAACTGGTTCTCCTCGGCAAAGCTGAAGTTGGCCATACCCTCCTTGTCGGCGCGCAGCCGCGCCCGGTAGCTCTCGTAAGCCGCGAGGCTGTCGAACGAGATCAGCGCGAAGGCGATGTTGTTGGTGCCCTCATGCGGCATCCAGTAGCCGATCAGATCGCCGCCGCATTTCGGAATGATGCTGAGCCAGTTTTTCGAATATTCCTCGAACATCGCCCGCTTGAACGGATCGAGCTGGTAGCGGATGAAGACGGTGATGGTCATGTGGTGCTCCGGTCTTTCTTGTTGTCATTGCGAGCGCAGCGAAGCAATCCATAGCGCCGCAGCGGAAGCATGGATTGCTTCGTCGCTTCGCTCCTCGCAATGACGGCGGCTGTTTCTCCGAGCCTCACACTACCCGCTTGATCGTCGGCGATGCTTCGGCTATCATCGAACTATGAAAGCAGGCCCCGACATCGCAATGGTCGCTTCCCTGGTCGGCGATCCCGCACGCGCCAACATGCTGACCGGGCTGATGACCGGCCGCGCGCTGACCGCGACCGAGCTGGCGCACGAGGCCGGGATCACGCCGCAAACGGCGAGTTCGCATCTGGCCAAACTGGAAGCCGGCGGGCTGATCGAGCAGGAGAAGCAGGGCCGTCACCGCTATTACCGCCTCGCCGACCCCGATGTCGCCGGCGTGCTCGAGGGCCTGGCCGGGCTTGCCGCCCGCGCCGGCCACATGCGCGTGCGCACCGGGCCAAAGGATCCGGCGCTGCGCCGGGCGCGGATTTGCTACGACCACCTCGCCGGCGATCTCGGCGTGCAAATGCTCGACAGCATGAAGAAGCAGAAGCTGGTCCGGCAAGGCAAGGAGACCATCGAACTCACCGGTGAAGGCAAGCGCTTCATGGCGAAGTCGCTGCAGATCGACGCCGACACGCTGGCGCATCCGCGCCGGCCGGTTTGCAAGGCTTGCCTCGACTGGAGCGAACGGCGGCACCACCTCGCCGGCACGCTGGGTGCGGCGGTCATGAGCCGCTTCACCGAACTGAACTGGGCCGCGCGCGATACCGCGCCGGGCAGCCGCGTCGTCAATTTCACGCGCAATGGCGAGAAGCGATTCGCGGCGCTGTTCGGCGCCAGCGAAGCTTAATTCGCGCAGCCCGTTTGTTTACGAATTGGCCGCAAATGAGGCGCGGCAACGGGAATGTGACAGCTCAACCGGCAATCTCTTGTTGCTGTTGCACGAATCGACAACATTCATTTTCTATTCAGGTCTCCGTGACTAGGTTCGGAACCGCGCCGCATGGCGGCTAGAAATCGGGAGAAAACATGAAGTACCTTTTCGCTGCAGTCTTGGTCGCAGCCTCGTTTGCGAGCTTCAGCGCGGCGAATGCCGCAGGCGGATGCGGCCCCGGCTATCATCGCGGTCCCTATGGCGGATGCGTGCTCAATCGCGGCCGTGTTGTCGTGGTCCCCCCGCGCGTCGTGCGGCCCCCGGTTGTGGTGGTGCGGCCCGGCGGCCGGGTTTGCCCCTACGGCATGGTCTGGGCCTACGGGCGCTGCCGCGTTCGGTAACATGATTTAATTCGACAAAAGGCCCCGCTCCGGCGGGGCTTTTTTTTGGGCAGGACAACATTGAACGCCACGGCTTGTTGCGCAGACGAAGCGGGATGCACGTTTCCGGGCAAGCAGCCAAGAACTCCCTCCGCTTTGTCGCCACCGCGATCGCGCTGGCCTGCCTCAGCCTATCGGCGCGTGCCGAAGCACCGCCCAAATTCGCGGATTATCCGGTCAGGGTCTACGCCGGCAAAATCGCAAAACCGCGGCTGGCGACGCCGGATTTGCGCGCCCGCCGGGAGACTTTTCTCGCCGCAGCGGACGACGCGAAGATCAATGCGGCGGGCCGTTACATCGTGGTCAAGCTGCCCTGCGGCTCGACCTGCGTCGCGCCCACATTGCTCGATGCGCGCACCGGCAACATCATCGAGCTGTTCACGGTCTCGGGCTGGCACGAGGTGTCAGATGATTTCGATCCCGTCGTCAGCCGCGCCAACAGCCGCATGATCGTGTTTCGCGGCGCCCGCAACGAGGCCGGTATCGTCGGAAACCATTTTTATCTGATCGAAGAACGCGGAAGGCTGAAGCACCTCCACACCCAGGACACGCAGGCGAATTTCGAGACTTCGCCGAAGATTAAATAGCTCGATGGAATGAAGTTCACGCCGAGCCGAACAAGGCAGGGACGGCAAATGCCATCCCCGCCCCGTACCCAAGAACCTTACCAGTAGCGGCGACGCCAGTAGCGACGGCGCCAGTAGCGGCGACGCCAGCCGTAATGCCTGCGGCGCCAGCCCCAGCGCCGACGACGACGGCCCCATCCCCAGCGACGACGGCCCCACCCCCGGCCACGGCCCCATCCACGGCCACGGCCTCGGCCCCCGCGCACTTCCTCTGGCTGGAGCCGATCGACCTCATCGCCAGACGTGACGGCGGGTTGAGCATCCGGATTGGCAGGGAGTTGGCCGTCCGGAACCAGCGGCTGCGGCGTCAGCGGCGCCGCCTGTGCGCCAGCCGCAAGTGCGACACCACCTGCCGCAAATCCAAAGGCGAGTTTCAGAAAGTGCCGGCGCTCCATGACATCTCCTCCTCTGCGATCGGTTGGATTGAGCAGGAGAGTTTCGGTGCGCCAAGATGAATGCCAGCTGAACTGCATGTTCAGCTTTGCCGTCCGCCACTAACGTCGTCCCGGCGAAGGCCGGGACCCATACGCCGCGGCCACTGTTGTCGAAAGGAAGATAACGACCAGCGTGCAAAATAATTACCGCCGGTGGCTATGGGTCCCGGCCTTCGCCGGGACGACGGTGAGACTACTTCCCAAACTCCTCGGCCAGCACCAGCACCTCGCGCGTGCGCGTCACGTCGGGCCAGTCGCGGTTGAAATCGGCGATCAGCCGGGTCATGTCGGGAGCTTTGGTCGCGCGATCGAGCGCGGCCTCGTCGGAAAACTGGTACATCGCGTGATGCAGTGCGGGATCGCTGAGGCTCCAGTAGCGCCACGCTTTCTCGGCGCCGAACGATTTGACCGCGTCCGGCAGGTGCTCGCGCGAATACCAGGCATCGAACGCCTGACGCTTTGCGGCATCCGTCACGGTGGCGCGGACGACGAACAGGGCCTTGGGCATTTCGGTTCCTCCCGATTGTTATTTTGCGTAGGATCGCCGCCGCGCGACCCCGTGAACTGTAGATAAACGCCGAGCCAGCGCAACCCCACACGCAGACGTCATAATCTCGTGGTGATATCCGTTTTTTACACCGCCACTTCCGAGGTTCGTTCATGCACTCTCGCCGCCTTCTGGTTCTATTCTCCGCGCTCGCGCTGTTTGCGCCCGCCGCTCCCGCCGCGGCGCAAAGCGTGCCCCTGCCCCGCGACGCGCAGATCGGCCCGCGCCCGTTCTACCTCGTCGACAAGATGAAGGATGGCCCGCTCAAGGAAAAGCTCAGCCAGTGCACCGGCCCGTTCCACAAGACCGACTTTTCGATCGGCCATCGCGGCGCGGCGATGCAATTTCCCGAGCACACCAAAGAATCCTATACCGCCGCAGCCCGGATGGGCGCCGGCATCATCGAATGCGACGTGACCTTCACCAAAGACCGCCAGCTGGTCTGCCGGCATGCACAATGCGATTTGCACACCACCACCAACATCCTGTCGGTGCCGGCGCTCGCTGCCAAATGCACGCAAGGATTCAGCCCGTCCGACCCGGCCGCCGGCAAGAAGGCCTCCGCCAAGTGCTGCACCAGCGACATCACGCTCGCCGAGTTCAAGTCACTGACCGCCAAGATGGACAGCTTCAATCCGGACGCCACCAACGTGGCCGATTACCAGAACGGCACGCCGCGCTGGCGCACGGATCTGTACGCCGCTTCCGGCACGCTGATGACGCATGACGAAAGCATCGCACTGATCAAGAGCCTCGGCGCCAAGTTCACGCCCGAGCTGAAGTCGCCGGAAGTGCCGATGCCGTTCGACGGCGATTACACCCAGGAGAAGTATGCCGCGCAAATGCTGCAGGCGTACAAGGCCGCGGGCGTTCCGGCGAGCGACGTGTTCGCGCAAAGCTTTAATCTTTCCGACGTGCTGTTCTGGGTAAAGACCGAGCCTGACTTCGGCGCGCAGGCGGTCTATCTCGAGGACCGCTACGAGAAGCAGGGTCTTGACCCCGGCAAGCCCGAGACCTGGAAGCCGTCGATGGCTGAACTCAAGTCGTCAGGCGTCAGAATCCTGGCGCCGCCGATCTGGACCATGCTGACGCTGAACGACAAAAAGGAAATCATCCCGTCCGAATACGCCAAGGCCGCGAAGGCCGCCGGGCTCGACCTGATCGGCTGGTCGCTGGAGCGCGACGGCCCGCTCAACAAGGGCGGCGGCTTCTATCATCGCTCCATCAAGCCAGCCATCGACCGCGACGGCGATACGCTGACGGTGCTCGATGTGCTCGCAAAACAGGTCGGCATCCGCGGCATGTTCTCGGACTGGCCGGCGACCACGACGTTTTATGCGAGTTGCATGGGAATGAAGTAGCGGCACGCGCCGGAATCGTAGGGGGGTGAGGCGCAAGCCGTAACCCACCGATGCGATGCAGCGAACAAAATTGGTGGGTTACGCTGCGCTAACCCACCCTACGGACCTGATACGCGCAATTTTGTCGTCCCGGCGAAGGCCGGGACCCATAACCACCGATGCTCGTGGTTACGGGAAGTCGTCGAACAACGTTTTCTAATCGATGGGCTGCAGCGTATGGGTCCCGGCTCAAGGCCGGGACGACACCTGATATGAGCCTGAACCTTCCAGCCGTTCACCTCGTCTAACTGCCCATGCAGTTGGTTCAATCCAGTAAACAAGCTTTCCGCGCAGTGGCCGACCGAATTGACGCCTGGGCCAGCCAGCATCAAATGGCCCTCCGTACGCTTCGTCATGTGGTCTGCTTCGCCCTGCTGTTCGGCGGCGTGGCTCACGCCGCCTATCATTCCGCTTTGGCCCAATCCGCGCAGGCGTGGTGCGGGGAGACGTGTCAGGCCGTGCCGGGCTTCTACATCCTCGCCGCCGCGGCCTGGGGCGGCGTGGCCGTATCAGTAGCACTGGCTTACGCCGCATTGCTTCACGCTTTCAAACGAAAACCTCCGACGGATGGCGACATCGTCTGGGTCGCAACGGGCTTCATCCTCGCACTATTCGACACGCCCCTGGGTGCGCACAGCTATGCCCGGGGCGAGTTCTTTTTCGCGTGGTGCATGGGCGGCGCCGGCGTGGTGGATTTTTTCTGGTCGCGACTTGCGTACAGGCAAAACGGGAATCATGGCGCGGGCGTAGCCGTTGCTCCCTGGGGACGCTCCAGATTTAATTGGTGGATTTCGATAAGCTGATCCAGCCTACCGCGCTTGTTCTTCCTGCGCGTCAAAGTCAGCTCTACAGCCGCAGTGCCAACCACTCGCGGATCAATTCTGCTGACTAGATCCGAACGGAGCACCTCGGCGGTACAGTCCTTGGGGCGCGGCGCTTGACGACTGCGACGAGACCGGCAAGTCTTGCTGCAGATCGGCGTGCTGTTTTGCCGATGGGTCCGACCACGACCCTCTTTATTGGACACCAGTGCATTATGCAAAACGTCATTCGATATCTCGTCAAGGCCGCCCTGCTGTCAGCCACGCTCGCCATCATCGCCTTGCCCGATATGGCGCGCGCGCAATCGGGGAGCGCGGGCGGCAGCATCGGCAATGACGAAAAATCGCTGTCCGGTTCGCGCGAGACGCCCCGGGCGGTTGAACGCTCAAAGCCGGCGCGACGCAGCAAGCCCGAAGCGCGGGAGCCGCGCCGGGCATCGCGAAACAGCGGTGCCGGAAGTGACGGCGGCGGTGGCAATTTCGATGGAGCGTGGGTTCTTAGCAGCGTAGGGAACTCCTGCGCCAGCTCCACCGACACGGTGGTCATCACCAGCGGCAGGATGGTGGGCCAATATGGCACCGGTCAAGTCAGCCCGAATGGCTCCGTGTCTGGAGTCGGAAGCGCCGGGAGCCTGAGCTGGACCATGTCCGGCCGTCTCGCAGGCCGCAGTGGCTCCGGTTCGTTCCGGCGATCCGATGGATGCGTCGGAAGCTGGACCGGATCAAAACAATAGTTGTTGGCCCGCACGCGCGACTGCGTCCATCAACGCGACCGCCACCCGTCAGGCCAGTTTCATCGGCGCGTCGGTAACCATCCGCAGGTCGATCCTGCTGATCAGATCGGAACGGAGCAGCTCGGCGGCGCCGATGGCTTCCTCGGTCTGTCGCAACGTGCTGACATTCGATCCGAGCGAGACAATTCCGCCCAGGATCATGGCGATCGATCCGAGGGCTGCCGTCTGACCGAACCCTAACAGGCCGAGCATCGTGACGAGCAGCAAGGCGGCGCCGCCGGCGATCGCCGCCTTGGAAGCCAGAATATACTTCCGGCATCGCTCGGCGGCCTCCGCAAGCTCCTCGAGCCGCGCTTCGATCCGTGAAATCTCTTCGGTCGGGTCGTCTTCAATCATTGAAGGGTAGTTACCGGAATTGGTGGAAATCCACCTTACGCGCTGGGGCCGCCGGTGATCAAGGCGTCGAGCTTCAGGCCTGAGCACGCCGGATCGGTGGCGCGATGTTAGCTCACGGAGCGCGATCCCGATCAAGCGATGGTGACGTTTCGTGAAGGGCCTCCCCCTTCCACTCGAAACCATAACGCCGGTATGTCGTTGCCTGAAGTGGACATCGCGTCGTGATTCCGATGCCGCCACGCGAGGCCAACGCCGTCGGAGTTCCCAATGAATCGTCTTTGTGCCGCGGCGCTGGCAAGCGCCCTGCTCGCTTCACTTTATGCGCCGGCCGGCGCCGCCGCGCGCGAGCCCTATGCCATCGGGCTGGAAGGATTCGCCTATCCCTATCCGGTCAGCCTGCTGCCGCTCACAAACGACGGCGAGCAAGTGCGGATGGCTTATATGGATGTCGCCCCAGTGCAGCCGAACGGGCGCACCGTGGTGCTGCTGCACGGCCGCAATTTCCCGTCGAGCTATTGGGCGCCGGTCATCAAGACGCTCTCGGACGCAGGCTATCGCGTGGTGGTGCCGGACCAGATCGGCTTCGGCAAATCCTCAAAGCCGCAAGGCGAGCTGCATTTCGACACGCTGGCGCGCAACACGATGGCGCTGCTGGATCATCTGCAGATCGCCAGGGCCGATATCGTCGCCCATTCGCTCGGCGGAATGCTCGGCGTGCGGATCGCCCGCGCCTACCCCGACAGGGTCGATCATCTCGTGCTGACCGCGCCGATCGGGCTCGAGGATTATCGTCTCTATGTGCCGCCGACGCCGACCGAAAAGATTTTGGAGAACGAGGACAAACTGACCGCTGACGGATATCGCAAGCAGCTCGAGACCAATTATGCGCTGAAACTTCCGGCGGACCAGGTGACGCCGTTCATCGATGCGCGTTTCAACATCAAGGGCAGCGCCGAATATCCGCGCTGGCTGCGTGCCTTCGTAAGCTCGGCGCAAATGATCTACCGCGAGCCGGTGGCGCATGAAATACCGCTGATCACGCGGCCAACCCTGTTCATCATGGGCGCCGACGATCACAATGCGCCGGGCAAAGCCAACGCACCCGAAGCGCTGCGGCCGAAGATGGGCCACAACGCCGACCTCGCCAAAACGCTCGCCGCCAAAATGCCGAACGCCCGCGCCGAGGTGATACCGGATACCGGGCATCTGGTGTTTCTGGAGGCGCCGGCGAAATATAACGAGTTGCTGCTGGGGTTTCTGGCGGCGCGGTAGTGCTGCGTATGGGTGGAGCGAAGCGATACCCATCAATTGCCGGCGCGAAGATCAAAGATGGTGGGTTACGCGGAGTTTATCATCGGGCGCGCATTCGCGCGACCCGGTGGCTAACCCACCCTACGGAGCATCTACAACGGCAAATTGTCGTGCTTCTTCGCCGGCATCTCGACCTTCTTGTCTTTGAGCATCGCCAGCGCCCGCGCGATCCGCTTTCTTGTCGAATGCGGCATGATGACGTCGTCGATGTAGCCGCGTTCGGCGGCGATGAAGGGGGACAGGAAGCGGTCTTCGTATTCCTTGGTGCGGGCGGCGATCTTGTCGGCATCACCGATGTCGCCGCGGAAGATGATCTCGACCGCGCCCTTGGCGCCCATCACGGCGATCTGGGCGGTCGGCCAGGCGTAGTTCATGTCGGCGCCGATTTCCTTGGACGCCATCACGTCGAACGCGCCGCCATAGGCCTTGCGGGTGATGATGGTCACCAGCGGCACCGTGCATTGCGAATAGGCGAACAGCAGTTTTGCGCCGTGCTTGATCAGGCCGCCATATTCCTGCGCGGTGCCCGGCAGGAAGCCTGGCACGTCGACAAAGGTCACGATCGGGATGTTGAAGGCGTCGCAGAACCGAACGAAGCGCGCGGCTTTTCGTGATGCATCGCTGTCGAGCACGCCCGCCAGCACCATCGGCTGGTTGGCGACGAAGCCGACGGTGCGGCCGGCGATGCGGCCAAAGCCGGTGACGATGTTTTTCGCAAAGGTTTCCGAGATTTCAAAGAAATCGCCCTCGTCCACGACCTTCAGGATCAGTTCCTTCATGTCGTAGGGCTTGTTCGGATTGTCGGGGATCAGCGTATCCAGCGACATATCGAGGCGTTCGATATTGTCAAAGCTCGGCCATTCCGGCACGCCGTCGGTGTTGTTAGAGGGCAGGAAGTCGATCAGCCGGCGCATCTGCAACAGCGTCTCGACGTCATTTTCGAATGCGCCGTCCGCGATCGAGGAGCGCGTGGCGTGGACGGAGGCGCCGCCGAGTTCCTCGGCCGTGACCACCTCGTTGGTGACGGTTTTCACCACGTCGGGTCCGGTGACGAACATGTAGCTCGTGTTCTTCACCATGAAGATGAAGTCGGTCATCGCGGGCGAATAGACGTCGCCGCCGGCGCACGGCCCCATGATGACTGAGATCTGCGGGATCACGCCTGACGCAATGACGTTGCGGCGGAACACGTAGGAATAGCCTGCGAGGGCAGCTACGCCTTCCTGGATGCGCGCGCCGCCGGCGTCATAGAGCCCGATGATCGGCGCCCGCGCCTTCATCGCCATGTCCTGCAGCTTTGTAATTTTCAGCGCGTGGGTCTCCGACAGCGAGCCGCCGAACACCGTGAAGTCTTTCGCGAATACAAAAGTCTTGCGGCCGTTCACGGTGCCCCAGCCGGTGACGACGCCGTCGCCGGGGATCTTGTTCTTTTCCATGCCGAATTCGACCGAGCGGTGCTCGACGAACATGTCGAATTCCTCGAACGAGCCCTTGTCGAGCAGGAGTTCGATGCGCTCCCGCGCCGTCAGCTTGCCGCGGGCGTGCTGCGCCTCGATGCGCTTCTCGCCGCCACCGAGCTTGGCGCCGGCGCGCCGTTCTTCGAGGGTGTCCAGGATATCTTTCATCTGCGTGCCGCCCGTCATAGGTCCGAATTGGCCGGGGTTCTAACACGGCCTTTTGCGAACCGGAAACACCCTCCATGCCCTCTGGTACCGGTGCGGAAATGCACCTATATCCGCACCTCTGCACAGGGGATGCAATTGACGGATACTGCGACCGCCGAGCCTACCGGGGCCGTTACCGGGGGCCTGCGAACCATGCTCCGGCTGGAAGGCCTGGCGCTGTTTTTGGGGATGACGCTGCTCTACTGGGTCTGGGACGGATCGTGGTGGGTCTACGCCGCCCTGTTCCTGGCGCCCGACCTCAGCTTCGCCGCCTATTTTTTCGGGCCGCGCTTCGGGGCGATGCTCTACAACGCCGCCCACACCTACATGGTGCCGATGGCGCTGATGACGGTGGGTTTTGTCACGGCCGAGCCTTTGGTGCTGTCGATCGCAATGATCTGGCTCGCCCATATCGGCTTCGACCGCGCGCTGGGGTTTGGGCTGAAATATTCCACCGGGTTCGGCTTCACCCATCTCGGGCGGATCGGGAAGAAACCGACCTAGCAGATCGGTTTGACAGCCATTGCTCTACTTGGTCTAGTTGCCCCCACAACGAAAAACACTGGGGGCACACCGATGCTGAGAGACTGGCGCTTCGCCGTCACGGCCGCGATCTTTTGCGGCGGGATTCTCCTGAGCTGCCTTGAGGCCAACGCGCAATCGATCCCTAGGGACGTCGCCGCGCGCACCGAGATCTACGCGATCCCGTCGCTGACGATTTCGGACCAGCAATTTTTGAACGGCGACGGCAACGGCAAGCAGGTCACCGTCGCCGGTCAATTCCGCATCGCGCAAGGCACGGGGAAGCTGCCGGTCGTGGTGCTGATGCACGGCTCGAGCGGCGTCGGCGCCGGCATGGATCCGTGGGTGCGCCAGCTCAACAGCCTGGGTATTTCGACCTTCGTAATCGACGGCTTCTCCGGGCGCGGCCTCACCGCTGTTGGCCCGAACCAGGGCCTGCTCGGCCGGCTCAATTTCATCGTCGATATCTACCGCTCGCTGGAGATCCTCGCCAAGCATCCGCGTGTCGATCCTGAGCGGATCGTGCTGATGGGATTTTCGCGCGGCGGACAGGCCACGCTCTACGCCAGCCTCGACCGCTTCAACAAGCTGTGGAACAAGTCCGGCGTGCAATTCGCCGCCTACATCCCGTTCTATCCGGATTGCTCGACGAGCTATGCCACCGATACCGAAATCGCGGCGCGTCCGATTCGGATCCATCACGGCACGCCCGACGATTATAATCCGGTGTCGAGCTGCAAGGCCTATCTGGCACGGCTGCAGGAAGCCAAGCGCGACGTGGTGCTGACCGAATATCCGGACTCCCCGCACGGCTTCGATTCAGGCCTGCTCGGCCTCAGCACGACGACGGTCTCCGCCAATTCGCAGACCGCGCGCAATTGCAAGCTCAGCGAGGGCGAAGGCGGCGTCCTGATGAATGCCGATACCAGGGCGCCGTTCAGCTACAAGGATGCCTGCATCGAGCTCAACCCGCATGTCGGCGGCAACCCGGCGACCGCCGCGGAAGCGCGCAAGGCCGTGAGCGACTTTTTGCTGGCGCTGTTCAAATTGGGGTAGCGCCAGGCCAATGCCAAATCACTGCAGCCGCCGTCCCGGCCGATCCCTGCCGTTCTGATGCAGTGTCAGCGTCAGCGGCGGCGTTGCGCCGTTGTCGGGGCGATCGAAGGTGATCTGGGCGTCGACGACGCGATAGAAGAAATTGGTGTCGTCCTCGGCAAACACTTCATACTCCGGCTGCCCTGTCGCCTGGACGAACAGCCGACTGCCCTCGGCGCGGACCGCCAGCACGAAGGTCGGGGCCAGCATGTAGCGGCCGGCATAGCTCGCAAGCACCGCCGGATCGACCGGCACCGCGCGGCGCAGTTTTGGCAGCGCGTAGGCAGAATTGACGAGATGGACACCGAGCCTGAGGTTCGGCCCGTAGTCGGCCGTGTTGGACAGCAGGATGCTGGCTCGATGCGATTTCATCGAGAACCCAACGAACGTGGCATAGCCGCCGGTGCCGCCGTCCTTCCAGACGATCTCATCCTTGTAGCTGGTGCTCAGGAACCAGCCGAGGCCGACCTCCACTCTCGGCCGTTCGGTCGGGTGGCGCTCGCCCAGCGTCATGGCCAGGGCCGGCGCCAGCGGCGACGACCTGTTGCCGAGGGCCATTTCCAGGAATTTGAACAGATCATTCGCGGTCGAGCGCAGCGCGCCGGCGCCGGCAAGTGTGGGAATGTCCCAGTTCCCCACCGGCTCGAGGCTGGAGTTGTGTCCGCGCGCCAGCCGCGACTGCATCGAAGCCGACAGCGTGATCCGCGTATCGTCCATGCCAAGCGGCGCGCAGATGCGGGAGATCACGAGTTCTTCGTAACTCATGCCGGCGCGGAGCGCCAACGCATGACCGAGCAGACCGAAGCCCAGATTGGCGTATTCATAATGGGTACCGGGCATGAAGCGCAGCTGGTGGTCGGCCAGGAAAGCGTAGAGGTTCTCGACCGTGTAATCGACGAAGGGATTGCTCTTGTCTTTCGGCGCAAGATTGGAAGGCATGCGCGGCAGGCCCGACATATAGGTCGCAAGATCGAGCAGCGTGATCGGTTTGTCCTGGAATTCGGGCACGCGAACGTTCGCCGGCAGCAATTTGGCGACGGGGTCGCCGGGAGACACTTCACCGCGCACCACCATGTCGGCAAACAGCAGCGCGGTAAAAACCTTGCTGATCGATCCGATCTCGAAAACGCTGTCGGCATCGAGCGCACGGTTGTCAGCGGAGTCGGAGCGGCCGTAGGCGGCATCGATGCGCCGGCCGCCATCGAGAACGACGGCAACGAGGCCGGTGGTTTCGCGGCCGATATCCACCCGCTCCTTCAGGATCGTCGAAAGACTCTCCTCGGCAGGGGCCTGTGCCCGCGCGTAGCCGGCACCGAGCGAAAGCGCCAACCCACCCAGCAAGACAGCGCGGCGATGCAGCATGCCAAGGCCCCGTTCGATGGCGGGTTGCCATCGCGGAAAAATGCTAGTTCAGCGTGAACCCGGTCGCCAGAGCGAGATCATTAAATCGCAGCAATGTCTGACAGGCATTGCTGCGTCACCGTCATGCGCGCGGCGATGTGGGCGGGCTCCTTGCAGTCCATGTTCATCGCAAACACGGTCTGCGTGTTGCCCTTCTCGGCCCAGCCGACCATCCAGCCCAGCGACGGCTTGCCCTGCTCGGCGCCCAGCAGACCGCTCTTGGCGCGGATCGTGGCGTCGCCGACTTTCGTTACCGGCAGGATGTCGCGCACCAGCTCCTGGCTGCGCTTGCCGACCGGCAGCACGCCGCGCCGCAGCCGGTCGACGAAATCGATCTGCTGTACGGGATCGATGCGGAGATTTCCGGTCAGCCAGAACTGATCGATGCCGCCGCCGATGTCGCGGTTGCCGTACTCGAACAGGTCGAGATATTTCTGCATCCGCTCTGAGCCGATGCGCCGGGCGATCTCCTGATAGACCGGCACCGCGGAGACCGCGATCGCCGAGCGCAGCGTGTGGTCCTTGTTCCACGCTGCGATGCTGCGGGTCACCCCGTCCCACTTGAAGATATCCTTGTCGGGGTCCTCGACCACGCCGGTCTCCAGCGCAATCAGCGAATTCGGAATCTTGAAGGTGGAAGCCGGCAGCTTGTCCTCGCCGGAGCGGACCTTGTCGCTGGCAATCATCAGATAGTCATCGACCTTGTAGCCGACGAAGGTGCCGACCGTTCCCAGGTTGAAAAACCGCTTTGCCAGATCGTCGCGAAATTCGCTGCGCTGATATGAGACATTGGCGAAGCTGCGCGAAGGCAAAAGGCTCGCGGCGGCAACAAGTCCGAGCGCATGGCGGCGATTGATCACGGGAGAGCACCTCTGCAACGGCCGGACGCAATGACCGGCCGCCGCCCAAGTTGACTCACATCGTGGTAAATCCGTGGCGGATACGGCCGACCCTACTCCGCCTTGACCATATAGGAGTTCTTGCTGACGACCAGACCGTCGCGAATCGTCATGAGGTCAATGCCGTCGAACCGCGCCTTTTCGCCGTTTCGGGTGTAGGTGATCACGGCCTCGAACACAAAATGGTCGCCGCTGCCATGGAGCGACTTCAGCGCGAAATGGATGTCTGGCACCTGTTTGAGCTGGGTCGTGAATTTGTCGGTCACCGCCTTGCGGCCGCGATGGACTTCGACCTCTCCATGCAGGTGGTAGTGCGTATCGTCGCTGTGCATCGCCATGATGGCGCCGACATCATGGGCATTCCACGCGTCCGCATAGCGGCGGGCAACGTCCTGATAATTCGGAATGGCGGCTGCAGGCATCGTCATAACAGTCATCGTCGTCCTCCCTGGTCAGTTGAATGAGACGGTCAGCCCATGCCGGGCGACCTGCTGCAGCATGTCCGCGGCGTCGAAAGCCTCCGCTGCGGAAACCACCCCGTGGACGCGCGCGCGGTCCGTCAGCGCGCGTTCGACGCATTCGCCGATGATCGGCGCGGTGATACGGTAGATATCGCCGCCCCTCAGCGTGGCCCGATAAACCCGGCACGCCGCGGTGACTTCGGTGACGATGATATAGTCAGTCCCGGCACGCTCCTCGTCGGATACGGAATCCGGCGGCGGCGCGGCGCGCAGATCCTTTACCGTCCCTACGGTCATCATCACCCTTATCTCTGATGTTGCGAGATAGCGCGGGATGGTCACGACTTCGGACGCCGGGTAATCCAGCAAGACCGGCGCCTCTCCCACCGGCGCGGGAAAGCTGAACGTCTGAAACCGCGGCTCGCCGGTGCGGATCTCGAACCGTCCATTGGCATGGACGCCACGCCGTCCGCCGAGTTCAGCCATGGCCTTGAGCGATCCAATCGTTGGCTTCCAGCCCTTGACGGAATAGGCGATCAGGACATCGTCGGCCGCAGCAAGATCGGGCGCGCTGGCGCGCACCATCAATTCAGCCAGCGATCCATAGAAGCCGATCGCCGGTGCAATCAGCAACTTCTTCGCCGCGGCCGCCTTGCCCAGTTCCAGATGAAGCGCGTTGACGATCGCAGCATCGGTCGTGAAATCGAAATAGTGAATGCCCTGTTCCACCGCGAGCGAGGCAATCGGCATGGCCGTGGCCTGAAACGGCCCCGCGCAATTGACCACCGCGCTACAGCCGTTCATGAACGCACGCAGTTCGTCGCTACGCGCGATATCGGCGGTGCGAACCTCCACGCCGTTCAACCCCTGCGCCGCGGCCTCCAGTTTGGCGCGATTGCGTCCGCCCAGAACCGGCACGAAGCCCCGATCCCGCAGTTCGGCCGCCACCATTTTCGCGGTGTGCCCCGCGCCGCCATAGATACCAATCTGATGCGTCATCACGGATCCTCCACTCTTCGTTTCGGACCCATAAACGCTACAGGTCTGTATCGCTTGATGTAGTACGGACAGGTCTGTACTGTCAAGCGACGTGAAAGTTCCAAAGAGGATGCTGTCCGATGGCGGAAGCGACCGAAGCGACGAACAAGCGCCGGCCCCGGCAAAGCAGTCCGGTGCGCGAGAAGATTCTGAACGTGGCCAGCGAGCTATTTTATCGTGACGGCATTCGCGCGGTCGGGGTTGATACCGTCGTTGCCGAATCCGGCGCGGCCAAAACCAGCCTCTATCGCTGGTTCCCGACCAAGGACGATCTGGTGGCCGCGTTCCTGGAGCGCGAGCACCGGGATTTCTTTGCACACTGGGACAAGGTGGCTGCGGCGAACAAGGATCGGCCCCGGCAGGAGTTGAGCGAACATTTGAAATGGCTCGCGGCCTACATCACCGGTCCGCGCTATCGCGGTTGCCCGTTTCTCAATATGGCGATCGAGTTTCCGCAGCCCGGCCTGCCCGGTCGCGCCGTTGCGCAAAAAAACAAGTCCGAGCTGCATCAGCGATTCCTGGCGCTCGCCAAGGCGATCAAGGCGAGATCGCCCGAGAGCCTGGCCGATCAGCTTGTGCTGTTGATTGACGGTGCGTTTGCCAACAGCCAGGTGCTTGGCAAGAAGGGCCCGGCGCGGGCGCTTGTCGAAGGCGGAGAAGCGGTGATCGCGGTTGCGACCGGTACAAAGCGCAGCTAGCGAATTCGCCCCGACAGCCGCAGTACGAAAATCAGCACTTCGGCGACCGCCTTGTAGAGCTCTTCCGGAATTTCGTCGCCGATCTCGACATGCGACAGCGCGCCGGCCAGCACTTCGTTTTCCTCGATCGGGATGTCGTGGGCCTTGGCGAGTTCGATGATCTTGGCGCCGATGGTGCCCTTGCCCTTGGCGACGACGCGCGGCGCCCCCTTCTTGTCGTAATGCAGGGCTACCGCGAGCTGATTGCGAACCTCGACGCTCATAGCGCGCGGTCCAGGAAATGGCCGGCTTTGGCGGGGGCAGCCTGCGGCGGTGCGCCGTCGCGGATCACGATCTCGCCGGGCTGCAGTTCGGCCCTGGTGAGCGCCTGGCTCAATTCTGATGCACCGGCGCGCAGCTGCGCGGCGGTGGCGGGCCGTTCCGCCCACATCCGCACCGATGTTTTTTCGCCGACCAGCGACACCAGCGCATGAATCGGACCTGTCGGCTCGACATCGAGCGAGAACCGCGCGCGCCACACCCGCTTGGCGGCCTCGACCTCGGCGGCAGCACCGTCGCGGGCAATCTCGAACTGCGCCATCGCCGTGCCCTGCGGCGTCACGAACGGGATTTCGAAATTCCAGCGCGGCGTCGTCGCGTCGACCTTCGGGCCTGTAACATCGATGCGGTCCGGCAGCGAGGCGACCTGCAGCAGGGTCTGCCGCGCAATTGCGGCATCGGTGTCGTCGAGCAGATGATGCGCTGTGGTGGCGAGCGGCGCGTCCGGCGCGAGCGAAGGTAACGCGACCGGCTGCGCGGTCGGCGACGCGCCGCGAAACGGCGGCGGCGGCGTATTGGTGTGAACGGTGACGTCGTCGCCGGGCGCCGCCTTCGATAGTGTTGCCGACCGCGCGGGAGTGCCGAGTTGCTGCAGCGCTTCCTGCAGCAGGTTCATGGTCGCGCCCGCGCTCGGTCCGGAATTGAGGGCTGACGCGAGCGCGCCCTGCAGGCCGCCGCGCGTTTGGACCTGCTCCTGAGCCACAGGCAGCCGCGCCTGCGGCAGCAGGATTTCGTGGACGTCGAGATCGGGAGCCGCAGCAGGCGCGAGGCTGGGGGCGGCATTCGGCAAACCGGCCTGTGCCGGCGCCGCTTTCGTGGCCGTCGTTCCATCCGTACCGAGCGCGGATTGCAGCGTCTGACGCAGCACGATCAGCGCGGCCTTGAGATCGGGCGCGCCTGATGACGGCACCGCGCCCGAGGCCAGCGACGCCTCGAGGAAAATCCCTGATTTCTGAAACGCCGTCTTGATGTCGCCGCCGTCGAGATTTTGGTCGAGGCTGGTCTGTTGCGCCAGCACCTGCGCAATCGCCTGCTGCAGTTTCGGCGGCAGGTTGGCGGATGAAACCGCGGCGCCGAGATTGGCGAATAATGGCGCGAGGCTGTCCTGCTCGGTCGCCGCACTCTGCGCCGCGACCGACACCGCCGCGCGTTCCAGCGGCGTCAGGACGTTTTTGGTGGGTGCTACGATTGTCGGTCGGTTGGCCGCCGCATCGACCATCGCCTGCGGCGACAGGGTGACGGCATCAGCAGATGTACCCTTTGCGTCGCCGCCCTGCCCGACGACCGCAAGCCTTATCCCGTCCTTGGTCTGCGACACCGCCAGCTGCAGCGACTGCCCCGCCTGCAGCGGAATCTCCGTGGCCACATCGATGGAGAGCGCTGATATCGCGATCCGCACCAGATTGGCATCGAGAATTTTCAGGACCTGCGCATTGACCACACTGCCCTGCGCCAGCACGAGCTCGGGCGCCACGCCGCCGACCTCTTGGGCGGCAAGCACCGGAAGCACGGAATTGTTGATAGAGATCGCCATATCAGAGGTCTCGGCCAGGGCATCAGGCTACCCCGGCGTCGTAAACCTCTCGTTAACCGACCACCCGATTCAAGGCTTCAGGGCCTTCAGGATGGTGACCGCGGCGGTGAAATCGACCAGCCGGGATGCCCTGCGGGCCGCGACCTCCTCGTCGAGGCCCCATTTTTCGATATTCCAATCCTCGTCGACATGGGCGGCGGCCCAGACCTCGTCGGCGTTGCGCACGCCGTGAAACAGCGCCAACGCCAGCAGCGCCGAGCCCGTCAGTGTCGTCACCACATGCAGCGCCGCGACCGACCAGGGATCGCCTGGGAACACCGCACGCGCCGCCTGGATCGCAGGCTCCGGCTGGGTGACGTGCACGATCCCCTCAGCCAGCATGAAATGCGCACCGAGTTCGTTCGCGGCCCAGAACACCACGGGGTCCCAATGCGCGGCTTCTTTTGCGACCAGCGCTTCGGGATGGCCGGCGCGATAGAACAGCAAGTCCGTGCCGAGATATTTCGCGACGTCGTCGGCAACCGCGTCGACACGATCGACGACTCCTTCGCCAACGCTGTTGGCAAAGCGCGTCAATGGCATCGTCAGGGGGTTGATGGTCTCGACCTGCGCATTCCATTCCGCCGCGATCGCCTCCGCAATAACAGCGTTGGGCGCGACGACATGGCGGCCGGAGGGCGTACGGATCGGCTTGCCGTCGAGCGTGACAGTAAAGCCGCCATCCGCCTCGCCGACGCCGGCACTGGTGTAAAAGCGCTTGCGCTGTGGCACGCGCGTCGCGCGCCGCACCGCCTCTTCGGGATCGAACGGAGACTGGCCGGCGACTTCATCGAATAATTCACGCATCCGCGCCTTATAGCGCTTTTGGGCGAAATGGACACCGGTTCTGCTGAGAAAACCGGTCGATTCGAAGCGCGCGCAAGGCTTTCGCCCGATGTCATTTACCGGCAAAATAAGCCCGGTGAAACCAGGATAAGGCCCGAGAGAGAACCCATGAAAGCCGTGAAATTACTTGTTGCTATCCTGATTTCGATGGCTGTTCTCGCCGCCCTGCCCGCGCAAGCCGGGTTCCGCACGCCGGAATCCCTGGTCCGCAATGTCTACGCCTATTACGGCAAGGGGTCGTCAGATATGTCGAAGGGATTGCCGCGCAGCGCCGAAATCGCGGAACAGTTTTTCGACCGCAGTCTGCGAAGCGCGTGGATCGCCCCGCGCGAGGCGCCGTACGATTTCATGGTGCAGAGCCCGACCTGGAAAATCGGCCCGGTCACGACCAAAATCCTGCGCACGGAATTCGACAAGACCTATGTCACCGCCAGCTTCAACAATAACGGCCGCGCCGTCACGCTGAACTTCATCGCCGTCAAGGGGCCTGACGGCTGGGTGATTTCGGACATCGAAAGCCCGCAGGATTCCTTGCGGCTGTTTCTCACGCAGTTCAAGCGCTGAGATACCCTATTCCTCCGGCGCGTTCTCGATCGGATCGAAGCGGTCGGCCTCGAGGCCGAGCAGGTTCCAGGATTGCAGCATGTGCGGCGGCAGCGGCGCGGTCGCGTCGATCACGCCGCCACGCGGATGCGGGATCACGATCCGGCGCGCGAGCAGATGCAGGCGGTTCTGGATGCCGCCCGGCAGGTCCCAGTTTTCCTTGTTGAAGTATTTGGGATCGCCGACGATGGCATGGTCGATATGCGCCATATGCGCACGCAATTGATGGGTTCGCCCCGTCACCGGCTTCAGCGACACCCATGCGAGTTTTTGCGCCGAGGTCTCGACAACAGCATAATAGGTCACGGCGTGGCTGGCGCCTTCATCGCCATGCTTGGCGATCCGCATGATGGTGTCGTCCTCGCTCTCTTCCTTGGCGAGATAGGTCGAGATGCGGCCCTGCTTCGGCTTCGGTACGCCCGCCACCATTGCCCAGTAGATTTTTCGCGCCGAGCGATGGCGGAACGAGCCGGTCAGCGCAGTGGCGGCAAAGCGCGTTTTCGCGATCAACAGACAGCCCGACGTTTCCCGGTCCAGCCGGTGCACCAGTCTTGGTTTTTGTCCCTTGGCATCGCGCATCACTTCCAGCATGTCGTCGACATTGCGCGTGATGCCGGAGCCGCCCTGCACCGCAAGCCCAGCGGGCTTGTTCAGCACCATGACGTCGGCGTCCTCGAACAGGATCATGTCCTTGAGCGCCTGCAGCGTCTTGGTCGCGGCTTCCGAGAGCGTGCCGCCGACCTTCGGCGTATCGAGCTTGAGCGGCGGAATCCGGATGCTCTGCCCCTCCTCGATCCGGTCCTTGCTGTCGGCGCGCTTGCCGTTGACGCGCAGCTCGCCTTTGCGAACGATGCGCTGGATGTGGGAGAACGACAGGCCCGGAAAACGGGCCTCGAGGAAGCGATCGACGCGCATGTTGTTCTCGTCCGCGGTCACCACCACGGTCTGGACCTTGGTCGGCAGCGGCGGTGGCTCGGCGACAATCTTCTCCGGCTCGGGCACGTAAGGCGCCGGTTTCGGCGCGCGGGGCGCCGCGGCCGCAAAACGCGCCGGCGGCTTGCCGCCCGGACGATGGGCCGGCCGCTCGGCTTTCGAGCCCCGATAGGGACGCGCGCCCTTGGGGCGGTCGCCCGCCGGGCGGAGAGGTTTTTTGACGCGACGGCTCATGATTGGCTTGGCTCCGGATAAGGCCGTTGCCTAGCGCAAAAGCAGCGAATCGTCACGGTGAATCAGCCCATTCCGGAGAATGTCGGAGCAAATCCCGGCCGATCCGGCTTCAATTTCCGCTGCATTTGGCCTCGCGCCAAATCCACCTGATACTCGTGCGGACGTGCGTCGCGTTTTGAAGCTTGTCCGCCTGGTCGGCGGCCGGGCGGGCAGCGACGGGATTATGGTTCAGAAGCAAACGGGAGTTGCGGGATGAAATCGACGACATGGGCCGTGAAGGTGTTTCTGGCCGTGACCGCAGCCATGTGGGCGGGTTCAGCCCTCGCACAGCAGCCGGCGATGTCGGAGGATCTGGCGTGGAAGCTGCTGGAACTTGGGCGCACCATTGACCCGCCCAAGACCGCCGCGCTCTACGCGCCGATGCAGCAGAAGGAGCCGTATCAGGGCGTCAAGACCGAGCGCGACGTCAAATACGGCGCAGCCGATCGCCATCTGCTCGACGTCTTCACGCCGGACACCAATTCATCGGCGCGGCCTGTGCTGATCTTCATCCACGGCGGCGGCTTTGTTGCCGGCAACAAGCGCAATCCCGGCAGTCCTTTTTACGACAACATCATGCTGTGGGCCGTGAAGAACGGCTTCGTCGGCGTCAACGCCACCTACCGGCTGGCGCCGCAATTCGTTTATCCGGCCAGTGCCGAAGACCTTGCGTCGGTGGTGCAATGGGTGAGCGAGAAAATCGCCGAGCGTGGCGGCGATCCGGCGCGCGTCTTCCTGATGGGGCAATCCGCCGGCGCGGTGCATGTCGCCAACTACGTATCGCACCCCGAGCTTCACAAGGTGAAGGGCGGCGGCCTCGCCGGCGCGATCATGGTCTCCGGCATCTATGACCTGACGGCATCGCCGGTCGGCGACGCCGAGATCACCTATTTCGGTTCCGATCCCTCGCGCTATGCCGAACGATCTTCGCTGCGAGGCTTGCTGGAAACAAAGATTCCGTTGATGGCCACTGCCGCCGAACTCGATCCACCGCGCTTCATCGAGCAATACGAATTGCTGAAGCAGGCCACTTGCAAAAGCGCCAGCGGATGCGCGCGCACCTTCATGCTGCCGCAGCACAGCCACATGTCGGAGGTCTACGCGATCAACACGTCAGATACGCGGTTGACTGATGAGATTATGGAGTTCGTGAAGGCGGGGAAGTGACGGATCTCACTTGCACTGCGCATCATTCCGCAACCGGTTGAGGTCGACGCTTGCATTGCTGGATGGACGCTGTTTCATCGCCACGTCGGCCGCCGCGCAGGCGGCGTCGCGGTCGCCATTTTGCAGGCGGGCGTGGGCGAGATTGATCCAGGCGTCGCCGAAGTCCGGCGTGTCCTTGACCGCCTGCTCCAGCACCGGCTGCGCCTCCTTTGGCCGCTTCGCGACCAGCAGCACACGCCCGTAGTCCGCATTCAGCATCTTCAACGGATTGGGCTGCTTCTGCGCAATCCGAAACAGTTCTTCGGCAAAGTCGAGGTCCTTGAAGCGAATTTGCGCGATCGCGGCCAGGCCGTGATAGACGACGCTCTGTTCGGGAGCGACCAGGTAGGCCTGGTTGAATCGCAGTGCAGCTTCGGGGTACTTGCCCGATCCAAGCGCCCGCCAACCACGCTTGACCACTTCGTCCAGAGCCTTCTCCTTGGTCCCGGCCGCCTGCACCAGCGCCTTGACGAACTTGTCGTCCTCTTCCCGCTGCGCGTCGGTCTTGGCTGCAAATCCAAAGAACGGCTGTTCCTTGCTGGGCGCGGCATAGGTACGCTTCGTCACCTGTATCCCCGGCGCAACTTCCACGGTGTCAGCCGACGCGGAATGCGCAAACCCCACTGCAAGAAGCGCGCACGCGAAAGCGAACAGGCCACGGCACTTCAGATCAATCATTCAACTTCCCCCACTGCGTTCCCGCCGCAGCTTCGCCCAATAGTCCAGCCGCTTGCGGATTTCGCGCTCGAAACCGCGGTCGGGCGGATCATAAAAAGTCTGGCGTCCCAGCGCTTCCGGGAAATAGTCCTGGCCGGAAAACGCATCGGGCGCATCGTGGTCGTATTCGTAGCCGGACCCGTAGCCTTCCGACTTCATCAGCTTGGTCGGCGAGTTGAGAATGTGTTTTGGCGGCAGCAGCGAACCGCCCTCCTTCGCCGTGCGCATCGCCGCGCCAAAGGCCTTGTAGGCGGCGTTCGATTTCGGGGCGGTGGCGAGATAGATCACGGCCTGCGCGATCGCCAGTTCGCCCTCGGGATGGCCGAGGAAATCATAGGCGTCCTTGGCGGCGTTGCAGATCACCAGCGCCTGCGGATCGGCCAAGCCAATGTCCTCGACCGCCATGCGCACCACCCGCCGCGCCAGGAACAGCGGGTCTTCGCCGGCGTCCATCATGCGCGCGAGATAATACAGCGCCGCATCCGGATCGGAGCCGCGCACCGCCTTATGCAGCGCCGAGATCAGGTTGTAGTGGCCGTCGGCGGATTTGTCGTAGATCGGCGCGCGGCGCTGCAGGATGTCCTGCAACTTCTCGGCGTTGAAGACCTCGCCCTTGCGCGCGGCGCGCCAGACTTCTTCGGCGAGCGTCAGCGCGGCGCGGCCGTCGCCATCGGCCATCCGCACCAGCACGGCGCGGGCCTCGGCATCGAGCGGCAGTTTTTTGCCTTCGATCTTTTCGGCATGGGCGTAGAGCTGTTCCACCGCCACCGCATCAAGTGAATGAAACACCAGCACGCGCGCCCGCGACAGCAGCGCCGCGTTGAGCTCGAACGACGGATTTTCGGTGGTGGCGCCGACCAGCACCACCGTGCCGTCTTCCATCACCGGCAGAAACGAATCCTGCTGCGCACGGTTGAAGCGATGCACCTCGTCGACGAACAGCAGCGTGCCCTTGCCGGTCTCGCGGCGGGCACGCGCAGCATCGAACACTTTCTTCAGATCGGCGACGCCGGAAAATACCGCGGAGATCTGCTCGAAATGCAGTTCAGTGGCATCGGCGAGCAGCCGCGCCACGGTGGTCTTGCCGGTGCCGGGCGGTCCCCAGAACACCAGCGAGCCCAGCGTGCGCGTTTCCAGCATCCGCGTCAGCGCACCATCGGGGCCGAGGATGTGATCCTGGCCGACGACATCGGACAATGACTGCGGGCGCAGCCGGTCCGGCAGCGGACGCGGCGCGTCCTGCTCCATCCCCGCCGCGGCAAAGAGGTTGGCAGCTTCGCGTGGCTGCTTCGGGCTCATCCGCCGAGCGTCACGTTGATCTGCTGGCCGCCGCGCACCACCGTGATGCGCCAGACTCGCGCCGAGGTCTTTGAGGCCTTGTCGAGATCGCTGGTCTTGGCGATCTTCTGGCTATTGACCGCGAGGATGATGTCGCCCTTCTGGAAGCCGACGCCGGCGGCGGTTCCGCCATCGGCGAGATCGATCACGACGACGCCTTCCGTAGAAGCATCGAGACGCAGTTCATCGGCCACCGCCGGCGAGATGTTGGCGACCTTCGCGCCCTGGAACGGCGAGCGCGCGGTCAGCACGATCTCGTCGCGATTGGTATCGGGCGCGGTTTCCAATGGCATCGTCAGCTTCACGGTCTTGCCCG
Organism: Bradyrhizobium sp. AUGA SZCCT0431; assembly: GCF_018131065.1. NCBI lineage: Bacteria > Pseudomonadati > Pseudomonadota > Alphaproteobacteria > Hyphomicrobiales > Nitrobacteraceae > Bradyrhizobium > Bradyrhizobium sp. AUGA SZCCT0431. Next base: position 78,912 of record NZ_JAFCLR010000020.1, read on the forward strand.
CGCGCTGCACGTCGATCTGCGCCGAACCACCCAGCGGACGGGTGGCGAAGCGATAGTCGAACGCGTTGGGATCGTCGATCACCTGTCCGTCGATGGCCACGATCAGGTCGGACAGTTTCAATCCGGCGCGCGCTGCCGGGCTGTTCGCCGCGACGTTGGCGACCAGCGCGCCGGTCGGCGACTTCAGCCCCAGCGTCTCCGCGATCTCGGGCGTCACCGCCTGCAACCTCGCGCCGAGATACGGGCGCTTCACCGCCTTGCCGCCGCTCTTGGCGGAGGCCACGACCACGCGCACCATGTTGGCAGGTATAGCAAAGCCGATGCCCTGCGAGCCGCCGGAGCGCGAGAAGATCGCGGTGTTGATGCCCGCAAGCTTGCCGGTCATGTCGACCAGCGCGCCGCCGGAATTGCCGGGGTTGATCGCGGCATCGGTCTGGATGAAGAACTGGTAGTCGGTGATACCGACTTGCGTGCGCGCCAGCGCCGAGATGATGCCTTGCGTCACGGTCTGGCCGACGCCAAAGGGATTGCCGATCGCGAGCACGACGTCGCCGACCAGCAATTCATCGGAATTGGCAAAGTCGATCGTCGTGAACTTCTCCTTGGAGTCCTTGATGCGCAGCACCGCCAGATCGGTGCGACTGTCCTTCAGCACGATCTCGGCTTCGAATTCGCGCTTGTCGGCCAGCGAGATCTTGACCTGATCGGCGCCTTCGATGACGTGGTTGTTGGTGACGACGAGGCCGGAGGCATCGACCATCACGCCCGAACCCAGCGAACGCTGCATCTGCTCGGGCTGCTGGCCGGGCACGCCGAAGAAGCGGCGGAAGATCGGATCGTCCAGCAACGGATTGCGGTTCTGCACCGTCTTGGCGGCATAGACGTTGACCACCGCCGGCTGCACCCGCTGCACGATCGGCGCAAAGGATAGCCGCAGCTCGGCTCCCGACGACGGCACGCGGCGGTCCTGCGCCAGCGCCGGCGTGGCAACGATCGCGGAAACCAGTACCAGGGCAAGAGAGCGAATCAACATGCAAGAAATCCCGTAATTTGGTGCGTCAGATATAGATGCGAGGCGGCAACGAGAGAAGGCAAAGCGGTACACAACTACGCTGCGCGATCGGGCGCTTTGATGGTTTCCGGCGCCGGTCCACAGGACAGCCTGTCCCGATGGCTCTCCCCCCACGCCTTCAGCGTATCGATCACGGGGCGCAGGCTCTCGCCGAGCTCCGAGAGGGTATATTCGACCCGCGGCGGCACCTCGGCATAGACCTTGCGGACCACCAGTTTGTCATCCTCCAGCGCGCGCAGCTGCTTGGTCAGCATGCGCTGGGTAATGCCAGGCATCCGCCGCCGCAACTCCCCAAATCGCTGGGTGCCGGCCTGCAGATGGAACAGGATCACGCCCTTCCACTTGCCGTCGATCAGGTCGAGGGTGGCTTCCACCGCACAGCCGGGCCGATGGGCAAAATTCCGCCTTTTCATGCGTTATTTTCCAATAGTATCCAAACAGGGACTAGTTCCCCGATTTTACAGTACTTGCTAAATTGATGCCAGCGCGACAGGTAGGGCGACAGCGTTTTCAAGCGAAGCGTGCCCTCGGAATTGATCCGTGGGTGGCGACCGGTTCGCGTCAAGAAAACGCGTCAAATTTAGACCACCTGTTTTGGACAGCCAGGAGACAAAGCCATGAAGGCCGTCGGATACCAAAAATCGCTCCCGATCGAGGACGCGAATTCGCTGATCGATTTCGAGACCGCCAAGGGCGAGCCGAAAGGCCGCGACATCCGCGTCGCCGTGAAGGCGATCTCGGCCAACCCGGTCGACTACAAGGTCCGCAAGCGCGCCGCGCCGCCCGAAGGCGAGACCAAGATCCTCGGCTATGACGCGGCCGGTGTCGTTGATGCGGTCGGGCCTGACGTGACGCTGTTCAAGCCCGGCGATGAAGTGTTCTATGCCGGCTCAATCCTGCGCCAGGGCACCAATTCGGAATTTCATCTGGTCGATGAGCGCATCGTCGGCCGCAAGCCGAAGTCGCTCTCCTTTGCGCAGGCCGCCGCGTTGCCGCTGACCTCGATCACCGCCTGGGAGTTGTTGTTCGACCGGCTCGGCGCGGTGCCTGGCAAGAGCGTCGACCCGCGCACGCTGCTGATTACCGGCGGCGCCGGTGGCGTCGGCTCGATCCTGATCCAGCTCGCGCGCCGCCTCACCGGCCTCACCGTGGTTGCCACGGCGACCCGGCCGGAATCGAAAAAGTGGTGCCTCGATCTCGGCGCGCATGCTGTGATCGATCACGGCAAGCCGATGAAGGAGCAGATCGAGCAGCTGAAAGTGCCGCCGGTCGGCCTGGTCGCCAGCCTCACCTACACCGATCAGCACTACAAAGGAATCGCCGACCTGATGGCGCCGCAGGGCAAGTTCGGCCTGATCGACGATCCCCCGGAATTCACCATGAGCGCCTTCAAGGGCAAGGCGATCTCGGTGCACTGGGAATCGATGTTCACGCGCTCGTCGTTCCAGACGCCGGACATGATCGCCCAGCACATGCTGCTGAACGACGTCGCCGACCTCATCGACAAGGGCGTGCTGCGCACCACGCTCGACCAGACCTTTGGCAACATCAACGCCGCCAATCTCAAACGCGCGCATGCGCTTTTGGAGAGCGGCAAGTCGCGCGGCAAGATCGTGCTGGAGGGATGGTAGCGGGCCCATAATTGGGTTGATCGGGGACCCGATTCAAGGGAGCTTGTCCCCCATCGATCCGGGACGGCTGTCGCCGAAGACCCCGGCGCGAATTGCCGGGGTTTAGGTAAGACAGGAGTACGTGTTCGACATGATACGGATGTTTCTATTGGCCGCGATGGCGTCGGCCGGCCTGCTCGGAAGCGCCAACGTGGCGGTGGCGCAGGCGAACTATCCCGAAAAGCAGCTCCAGTTGATCCTGCCGTTCCCGGCCGGCGGGGCCTCCGATGTCGTCGGCCGGATTATCGCCAGCGAACTGGAGGCCCGGCTCCGCAAGCCGGTGATCGTCATGAACCGCCCCGGCGGCGGCACCACCATCGGCGCGCGGGAGGCGGCCAATGCCGCGCCGGATGGTTATACGTTGTTCTTCTCCTCGAACTCTACCTTCACCCTGCAGAACGCGGTGAAGGAGACCGTGCCGTTCGACAGCGCCAGGGATTTCGAACCGATCGGCCAGATCGGCACCATCGGCATGGTGCTGGTGACCCATCGCGACAACCCGATCAAGGATGTCGCCGCCCTCGTCGCCGCCGCCAAGGCCAATCCTGACAAGCTGTCGCTGGCCTCCTTTGGCGCGGCGACCATTTCCCATTTTGCCGGCGAACTGTTCAAGTCGAGCGCCGGCATCAAGATGGTGCACCTGCCCTACAAGGGCAGCGCGCCGGCGATGAACGATCTGATCGGCAAGCATATCGAGTATCACGTCGACACGGTGATCGCGGTCAAGCCGCAGGCCGAGGCAGGCACCGTACGGCCGCTCGCCGTCTTCTCTGCCAAGCGCTCGGCGTTCCTGCCGGACGTTCCGACGCTCGCCGAACTCGGCTATCCCAAGGCCGACATCATCTCCTGGGGTACATTGGTCGTGCCAAAGGGAACGCCCGCCGCGATCCGCGACAGGCTGGCGGGGATGCTTGAAGAGGCGATCGCAACCCCGGCGGTGATCGAGCGCTTCCAGAAGGTCGGGTTCGAGCCGGCTTTCAAGCGCTATACGGACTGGCCGGGATTCGTCGGCAAGGAAATCGCCGAGATGAAGGCGCTGGCGCAGGCAGCCGGGATCAAGGAAGAGTGATCCGCCAATGACCGAACCCTGCGACCTCTCCGCGGTGACGGCGCGGGCGCTGATCGGCGAGCGCAAGCTTTCGCCGGTCGAACTGCTCGATAGCTGCATCGGCCGCATCGAGGCGATCGATCCGGCGGTGAACGCCATGATCGCGCGTGGGTTCGATTCTGCGCGCGAGACGGCGCGACAGAGCGAGGCCGCTGTGATGCGCGGCGACGCGCTTGGGCCGCTGCACGGGCTGCCGCTGGGGGTCAAGGACCTGATCGACGCCAAGGGGCTGCCGACGAGTTTCGGCAGCGTGCTGTTTGCCGACAATATTGCCAGCAACGACGAAGCCATCGTCGCGATGCTCAGGCGCGCCGGAGCGATCGTCGTCGGCAAGACCAACGTCCCCGAATGGGGCGCGGGCGGCAACACCCGCAACGCGCTGCATGGCGCGACGGGCAATCCCTTCGACCCCGATCGGTCCGCAGCCGGCTCGTCCGGCGGATCGGCGGCGGCGCTTGCCACCGGCATGGTGCCGCTGGCGACCGGCTCCGACACCGGCGGATCGGTGCGCAATCCCGCCGCCTTTTGCGGCGTGGTGGGATTCCGCCCCTCGCCCGGGTTGATTGCAAGCAACAGCCGCAACATGGCCTGGCTGCAGATCTCGCAGCTCGGCCCGATGGCACGCACCGTTTCGGACGCCTGCCTGATGCTGTCCTGCATGCTGGACCGCGACGCGCGGGATCCGCTTTCTGCGATCCTCCACGCCGGCGGCTCGCCAGCGCCCGCCGCCTATCGCGATCCACCGACGACCGACCTTGGCGCTCTACGAATTGCGGCGACGACCGACTTCGGCTTCGCGCCAACGGAGCGCGCGATCGCCGAAACCTTCAAGACCAAGCTTGCAACCTTCGGATCGGCGTTCCGCAGCGTCGAATGGACCCATCCGGATTGCAGCAATGCCGACGACGTGTTCGCGGTCCTGCGCGCGGTCGCCTTCCTCGGCCGCCACCGCGAACTTGCGGAAAAACATCCGGACAAGGTCGGCCCCAACATCCGCGACAACGTGGCCGAGGGCCTCGGCTATTCGGCGCTCGACGTCGCGCGCGCACTGTCGATGCAGACCGAGATGTATCGGCGCTGGCAGCAGTTTTTCGGCGAGCACGATTTCGTTCTCGCACCCGCGATCACGATCAGCCCGCGGCCGTGGTCGGAATTATACCCTGCAATCATCGATGGCAGCCCGACAAAATCCTATTTCCACTGGCTGGCGATGGCCTATGCGGTCACCAATGTCGGACATCCCGCGGTGGCGATACCGGCGGGCCGCGACGGCGCCGGAATGCCGTTCGGTATCCAGGTGATCGGACCGCGAGGCGGCGATCTCGCAACGCTGTCGGTGGCCCGCGGGATCGAGGCGCTGCTGTCAGCCAATCCGGCGACCGCCCGTCCCGTTCCCGACCTCGCCTGGCTGGCCCGCCAGAAGCCGATTGCCGGCAAGCCGGGATTCCGCGATTTCGACTGACGATGCCGGCGTCGCGGGCGCATGGGCTGGCAAGTCGCGCGGCTAGGTCGTGCTGAAGGGGCTGCAATGCAAGACGAATTCAAGTTCGATGCCGGAGGCTATCGCTGCGTGGCCGTCAGATCAGACCGCCCGTGGGGCCACGGGCTCGACGTAAAGCTTTTTGACGGCGAAGGCGATCTGCTGAACGCCATCTCCTTTGTCTGCCATCCGGAGTTTCCAGCGTTTGGAATTCTACAGACAATGAACACCGAACAACTAGTCGAGCTCGCGGCAAATCGACTGAACACCGGGGAGCTCGATAGCGCCTTGTTGGATGTCCGGGAGGCGAAACTGCAGCTCTGCTTGACCTTCAAAATTACGCCCAAATAATCAAAAGCCCTTATGCCGGCGTGCCCTCTACAAAAATCAGGCGGCGGTCGATCGCGGTCCGCCTGTGCTTCAGCGCCTCGGCATATTCCGGTGAGGCATACCATTCACGCAGGCGCCCCATCGACGGGAATTCGACCACGATCAGCGTCTTCGGCGGCGGGCCGCCTTCGGCCGCTTCAGCAGCGCCGCCGCGCACCAGATAGCGTCCACCGTATTGCGCGATCGTCGGGGCAGCGAGGTTGCGATAGGCCTCAAAACCTGCCGCATCCTTCACCTCGACTTCGGAAATGACAAAGGCCGGCATCATCAACCTCACGCAATGGTCTGGATGATGCCACCCTCGGCGCGCAACGCAGCGCCGTTGGTGACGGAGGCTTCCCTGGAGCTGACATAGACCACCATGTTGGCGATCTCCTCGACGCTGGCGAAGCGCTGCACCAGCGAGCTCGGGCGGTGCTGCTTGACGAAATTCGACGCCGCCTCCTCCACCGACTGGCCGTTCTGCTTTGCCAAATCCCTGACGAAGGTCTCGACGCCCTCCGACATGGTCGGCCCGGGCAACACCGAATTGACCGTCACGGCGGTGCCGCGGGTCAGTTCCGCAAGGCCCCGCGCGACCGCGAGTTGCGCGGTCTTGGTCATGCCGTAATGGATCATCTCCTTTGGAATATTCAGCCCGGATTCCGAGGAGATGAAAACGATGCGTCCCCAGTTGCGCTTCAGCATGCCGGGCATGTAGGCGCGCGACAGCCGCACGCCCGACATCACATTGACCTCGTAGAAGCGGCTCCAGTCCTCGTCGGGAATGTCGAAAAAGCCCTTGGGCTCGAATATCCCGGCATTGTTGATCAGGATGTCGACGCTGGGCAGCGCCTCGAGCAGCGCGCCGCAACCCGCCGCGGTTGAGACATCGGCGGCCACGCCGCGAACCTTGGCGCCGGGCACCGCCTTGGTGATGGCGGCGACCACGCTATCGACCTTGCCCTGCGCCCGGCCATTGACCACGACCGTGGCGCCCGACGCGGCCAGTCCCCTGGCGATGGCGTGTCCGATGCCGGCGGTCGAGCCCGTGACCAGCGCTGTTTTTCCCGCAAGATCGATCTTCATGAGGTATCTCCCTGTTTGATGACGGGGATATCGGGCGCGGCAGGCGCAGCCGCAATTGCTCTCTTCAGTTCGTGAACCCGCGCCGCTCGAAGCCGTGAACAGGCGTTCATGAATATTAAATCTGCCGCCCGGCCGTTCGGCCGCTTGCCGCCTGCAACGAACTTCACTTGAATGTGTTTATTGAGTGTCTGCTTTACGGATTTGCGGAAAGGAGTGTTCCATGAGGAAAGCACCTTTGGTCCTGGCACTTGCGGCCACCCTCGGCCTGACGGCGGTCGCGGCGCCTTCGCCCGCCGAAGCGCGCTGGCGCGGCGGCGGATTTTTCCCGGCTGTGGCTGGCGGCCTCCTGGCGGGAGCGGTGATCGGCGGCCTTGCGTCCAATGCCTACGCCTATGGCCCGGGTTACGGATATTATGGCGGATATCCCGGCTATTACGGCGGATACTACCCCCGTTATTACGGTGGATACGCGCCGGCCTATTACGGCGGTTATGCGCCAGCCTACTATGGATATTACAGCGAGCCCTATGTGCCCGTGGTTCGCTATCGCCGCGTGATCCGCCCGGCCTTCGCCTATTATGGCGGGCCCCGGTATTATCACCGCCACTGGCATCGCTGGTGAGTGAAGCGAACGCGGCGCTGGACATCGCGCCGCGTTTGCGTTCGGCAAATAAAAAAGCGGCACCCGAAGCGCCGCTTTTAAATCCATTTGACCTGTGAGGCTTACGCCGCTTCGGCGGACTTTTCCTGCACCGGGCCGGAGTCCTTGCCCTTGGCATCGACGTCGCGGTCGACGAATTCGATCACGGCCATCGGGGCGTTGTCGCCGTAGCGGAAGCCGGCCTTGATGATGCGGGTGTAGCCGCCCTGACGGTCCTTGTAGCGGGACGCCAGCACGTCGAACAGCTTGCGGACCTGATCCTTGTCGCGCATTTCGGAGATCGCCTGGCGGCGCATCGCGAGACCGCCCTTCTTGCCGAGGGTGACGAGCTTCTCGACGATCGGGCGCAATTCCTTGGCCTTCGGCAGCGTGGTGACGATCTGCTCGTGCTTGATCAGCGCAGCGCACATGTTGGCGAACATCGCTTTCCGATGCTCGGCGGTGCGGTTGAGCTTCCGATGAACCTTGCCGTGACGCATGTTGAATTCCTCAATACTTGATCTGTCGCGACGGTTCGTCGGACTTGTTGCTCAGGTGGGCCGCCTGCGTTCGCCCAAAATGCAATGGCCGCGCTTTCGCCCGGCCATCGCGGTCATTGCTAAATCAATAGTGGTCTTCGAAGCGCTTGGCGAGCTCGTCGATATTCTCCGGCGGCCAGCCCGGCACTTCCATGCCGAGATGCAGACCCATCTGGGCCAGCACTTCCTTGATCTCGTTCAGCGACTTGCGGCCGAAGTTCGGGGTACGGAGCATTTCCGCTTCCGACTTCTGCACGAGATCGCCGATGTAGACGATGTTGTCGTTCTTCAGGCAGTTTGCCGAACGCACCGACAACTCCAGTTCGTCGACCTTCTTGAGGAACGCCGGGTTGAACGCGAGATCGGGGATGATCTCCTGCGCCACTTCCTTGCGCGGCTCTTCGAAGTTCACGAACACGTTGAGCTGATCCTGCAGGATGCGGGCGGCATAGGCCACCGAGTCTTCCGGCGTGATCGCACCATTGGTTTCGATCGTCATGGTCAGCTTGTCGTAGTCGAGGATCTGGCCCTCGCGGGTGTTCTCGACCTTGTAGGAGACCTTGCGGACCGGCGAGAACAGGCTGTCGACCGGGATCAGGCCGATCGGCGCGTCTTCCGGACGGTTACGCTCGGCGGCGACATAGCCCTTGCCGGCAGCGACCGTGAATTCCATGCGGATTTCCGCGCCCTCGTCCAGCGTGCAGATCTGCAGGTCGGGATTGAGCACCACGACGTCGCCGACGGTCTGGATGTCGCCGGCGGTGACGACGCCCGGGCCCTGCTTCTTCACGACCATGCGCTTGGGGCCTTCGCCCTGCATCTTGATCGAGATATCCTTGATGTTGAGCACGATGTCGGTGACGTCCTCGCGAACGCCCGCGATCGAGGAGAACTCGTGCAGCACGCCGTCGATGTGCACCGACTGCACCGCTGCACCCTGCAACGACGACAGCAGGATGCGGCGCAACGCATTACCGAGGGTCTGGCCGAAGCCGCGCTCGAGAGGTTCTGCGACAACGGTCGCAAACCGGGCCGCATCGGTGCCCGGCGTTACCTGCAGCTTGTTCGGTCGGATAAGTTCTTGCCAATTTTTCTGGATCGTCACTGTGTCACCCATGTGTCAGTCCTTTGGGCCAGTCGTGCCCGCAACTGACGTTGGAGATCGCGGATCAGCCCGCGGCTGTCGAAATTCCAAGGCAATCGCGCGGCGGATAAATCCGCCCGCGACCAAAACATCAAACGCGCCGGCGCTTGCGCGGACGGCAACCATTGTGCGGGATCGTCGTCACGTCGCGAATCGATGTGACGGTGAAGCCCGCCGCCTGCAGCGCGCGAAGCGCCGACTCACGGCCCGAACCGGGGCCTGCAACTTCCACTTCCAGCGTGCGCATGCCATGTTCCTGCGCCTTCTTGGAAACGTCTTCGGCCGCGACCTGCGCGGCATAGGGGGTCGACTTGCGCGAACCCTTGAAGCCCATCGTGCCGGCCGACGACCAGGCAATGGTGTTGCCCTGCGCGTCGGTGATGGTGATGGTCGTGTTGTTGAACGACGAATTCACATGCGCGATGCCGGAGGCGATGTTCTTGCGTTCGCGGCGGCGTATGCGGGTGGCTTCCTTGCCCATTCCAAAACCTTTCCTGTGATCTCAAACGCCGCCGTAGTGCCAGCGGCTACACCTAAAACGCGAAAAGCAGACGGTGAGGAGCGAATGGAAATTCGCCGCCTCGCGTCAGCTGTTCGCGAGCTTATTTCTTCTTGCCGGCAATCGACTTGGCCGGGCCCTTGCGCGTGCGCGCATTGGTGTGGGTGCGCTGGCCGCGCACCGGCAGGCCGCGGCGATGACGCAGGCCGCGATAGCAGCCGAGGTCCATCAGACGCTTGATGTTGATGCCGACTTCACGACGAAGATCGCCCTCGACCAGATAGTCGCGGTCGATGACTTCGCGGATCTGCAGAACTTCCTGGTCGCTGAGCTGGCTGACGCGGCGCTCGGCGGGAATCTTCACCTTCTCGATGATCTCGGCCGCGTTCTTCTGGCCGATGCCATGGATGTACTGGAGCGCGATCAAGACGCGCTTGTTGGTCGGGATATTCACGCCGGCAATACGGGCCACGGACTTCTCTCCTGTCACCGATCCCTCGCGGACCGGGCTATGTTCTTGCTAACTCGGGCAGGTGTCCGCAAACGCGAACACGACGCCCGTCCCCTCAGATTCTTTGGGGCCCGGCATCGTCTGAAACTATCCGACTTGGATGCGGGGCTTATTAAAGGATTCCACTCGGTTTCGTCAACCGTCTCTATCGTTTAGCTCGCTTTTTCGTGACCTTTTTCACGGCCTTCTTGGTGGGCTTTTTGACCGCCTTTTTGGCCGTTTTCTTGCCAGTTTTCTTGGTCGCCTTTTTGGCCTTTTTTGCTCCCTTGGAGGCCGCTTTGGCGGCCTTTGGAGCGGTTTTGGCGGCTTTCCCGGCGGTTTTGGCGGCTTTTTTGCCCGCGGGCTTGGCGGTCTTCCTGGCGCCTGCCTTGGCCTGTTTGGCCGGTGCAGCTGCCTTCGATGAAGCTTTGGGTTCCACCGCGCCGATCGCGGACAGGATCCGGTTAATTTCCCGGGTGACGTGCTCGATGGTCATCATGCCATCGACCGTGAGCAGCTTCCGCCGCTCCGAATAATAGTGAATCAGAGGCTCGGTCAGGGTCCGGTAGCTCGCCAGCCGCTTCGACAGCACCTCCGGGGTGTCGTCGATTCGCACTTCCTCGCCCCTCGCCCGCATCTCGGCGACGCGATTCTCGACGCGGTCGAGCAGCGCGCTCTCGTTGACGCGCAGCTCGACCACGGCGTCGAGCTTGATGTGCTTTTTCTTCAGCAGTTCATCGAGGGCTGCGGCCTGCGGCACCGTGCGGGGAAAGCCGTCGAGGATGAACCCGTTCTTCATGTCGGGCTGGTCGAGGCGGTCGGAGATGATGCCGATCACGATTTCATCCGGCACCAGCGACCCGCTCGCCATGATGTCCTTGGCCTGCAGGCCGACCGGTGTCTGGGCGGCCACCGCAGCGCGCAGCATCTCGCCGGTGGAGAGCTGGATCAGGTCGTGCTTGTGGACCAGCCGTTGCGCCTGGGTCCCCTTGCCCGCACCCGGCGGCCCCAAAAGGATCAATCTCATGACAATTCGCCCCCCGGCTTGGTGAGCGAATGCCCGCGCACCTGCGTTTTGATATCAAGGATAGTGCAAACCACAATCAGCGCCGAGCCACCACCAAAAAGAAAGGGCAGCTTACCGTAAGCCACCAGGGCTTCCGGAATCAGCGACACGGCCACGAGGTAGACGGCTCCGATGAAGGTCGTCAACGTCACGACGCGATCGAGATGGTCGGCGGTGGGTTCGCCCGGCGCCACGTCTGTAATCGCGCCGCCCCGCTTGCGCAAGACCTCGGCGGCGCGCGCGGGATCAAGCACATAGGCGGTATAGATGAAAGCCAGCACGAAGACCGCAATGGATCCGAGGATCATGTGGACCGGCTGGGCGAACTGGATATGGTCGTAGGCGACGGCGAGCGTCGGCGTCTGGCCGAAAGCCAAGGCCGCAAGCGCCAGCGGAAGATGGAATATCCACGGCGTCACGGTGGCCGGGATCAGGAACCCGGCGCTGTTGATCTTGATCGGCAGCACCGAGGAGCGCGCAGGAAGCAGGCGTGTTCCTGCCTGGCGCGCGGCATATTGCACCGGCACGTTCCGCCGCGCGCTTTCGACCAGGACGATGACAGCGACCCCCACGACCGCGAGGATGGCCAGCAGCAGCAGAAGGTTGCCGGAAATCGCGCCCTGTCCCAGCAGTTGGAAGGTGCCGGAAATATCCGCCGGTAGCGAAACGATGATGCCGACGAACAGAAGCAGCGCGAGCCCGTTGCCGATCCCGTAGCGGGTGATTTGTTCGCTGAGCCAGACCAGGAAGAACACACCGCCTACCAACGTTGCAGTGGCCGACAGCAGGAACCAGCCGCCGGGCTCGGTGACGAGGCCGGGAACGTCCTGAAGACCGGACGCGACGCCGAAGGCCTGGAATGCCGCAAGCAGCAGCGTCAGGATCAGCGTGAAGCGGGCAATCTTGCGGCGGCCGGCCTCACCCGATCGTTCCAGCGCGCTCAGCCTGCCCCACACCACAGCGACAAGCTGCATGGCGATCGCGACACTCAGATAGGGAATGATGAAGAGCGCGAAAATCGAAATGCGGGCGGCAGCGTGCGATGAAAGCAGCAGGCCGGCCTGCATCTGTGGCGAGAGGCCCGCAAGCGGGATATGATTGCCGAGCCGGAAGATGAGCAGCGCGCCGATCGTGATCGCGATCCGGCGCGGCAGCTCAGACTTCATCGACGGCGGCCCTTGAGCTTGGATTTACGAATCAGCCCTTCATACTGATGGGCGAGCAGATAGCCCTGCACCTGCGCCACCGTATCCATCGTCACGCTGACGACGATCAGAAGCGAGGTTCCGCCAAAGTAGAACGGCACCGCGGCATAGGAGATCAGAACTTCGGGAATCAGGCAGACGATGGCGAGATAGATCGCGCCGAGCACCGTCACGCGCGACAACACGTAGTCGATATACTCGGCGGTACGCTCGCCCGGACGGATGCCGGGGATGAAGCCGCCATGCTTCTTCAGATTGTCCGCGGTCTCGGTCGGATTGAACACGATCGCGGTATAGAAGAACGCGAAGAACACGATCAGCGCGAGATAACAGAACAGGAAGAGCGGACGGCCGTGGCTGAGCTGGGTGTTGAGCCACTGGAACCATTCCGGACCCTTGCCGGCGTTGAAGTTGGCAACCGTGGTCGGCAGCAACAGCAGCGACGAGGCGAAGATCGGCGGGATCACGCCCGAGGTGTTGAGTTTGAGCGGCAGATGCGAGGACTGGCCCTCGAACATCTTGTTGCCGACCTGGCGCTTCGGATACTGGATCAGAAGCCGCCGCTGCGCGCGTTCCATAAACACGATGAAGGCGATCACGACGACCGCCATCACGATCACGACCAGGATCAGGGCGGTCGACAGCGCACCCTGACGGCCGAGTTCGAGCATGTTGGCGAGCGCCGAGGGCAACTCGGCGACGATGCCGGCCAGGATGATCAGCGAAATACCGTTGCCGATGCCGCGCGAGGTGATCTGCTCGCCGAGCCACATCAGGAACATGGTGCCGCCGGTCAGCGTGATCGCGGTGGAGATCAGGAAGAACGGCCCGGGCTCGCTGACGACGTTGCCGGCGCCCTGCAGTCCGACCGCGATGCCGTAGGACTGGAACGCGGCGAGGATCACCGTGAGATAGCGGGTATACTGGTTCAGCGTCTTGCGGCCGGCCTCGCCTTCCTTCTTCAGCGCCTCGAGCTGCGGCGAAACCGTGGTCAGAAGCTGGATGATGATGGACGCCGAGATGTACGGCATGATGTTCAGGGCGAAGATCGCCATGCGGTTGATACCGCCGCCGGCGAACATGTTGAACATGCCGAGAATACCGCCGGCCTGCGACTTGAACACCTGCTCCCAGGCCGCGGGATCGATGCCGGGCAGCGGAATGTAGGTGCCGAGCCGATAAACAAGCAGCGCACCCAGTGTGAACCAGATGCGCTTCTTCAGTTCGTCGGCTTTGCCGAGCGCAGAGAAATTGAGGTTTGCCGCAAGTTGTTCTGCTGCTGAGACCATGTCTAGGCTTTCTCCCGCCGTCCCTCACGCCTCTAGCCCCGAGCGGGGCCATCGGCAGACGCCGGACATTATTTGGTGCTCGGCTTCGATAAGTCCATCGTTCAATCGGCGCATTGCCCGCGCCGCGGCGGGCAATGACGCAGATGTTACGCCGCCTCGCCTTCTTCCTTCTTGGCCGGAGCCAGAACCTTCACCGTGCCGCCGGCCTTTTCGACCGCCGCAATCGCGGATTTCGAGGCGCCATGCACCTCGATGGCGAGCTTGGCCTTGATTTCGCCGCGGCCGAGCAGCCGCAGGCCGTCCTTGGCGCGGCGCAGCACGCCGGCCTTCACCAGCGATTCGGCGGTGACGGTTTCGTTGGCATCGACCAGCTTGGCATCGATCGCGTCCTGCAGGCGGTCGAGATTGATCTCGGCGAAATCGAGCTTGAAGATGTTGTTGAAGCCGCGCTTCGGCAGGCGCCGATGCAGCGGCATCTGGCCGCCCTCGAAGCCCTTGATGCGCACGCCCGAACGCGCGGTCTGGCCCTTGCCGCCGCGGCCCGCAGTCTTGCCCTTGCCTGAACCGATGCCACGGCCGACGCGCATGCGCTTCTTGCGCGAGCCGGCGTTGTCGGCGATATCGCTGAGCTTCATCGCGAAATTCCCTTATCTATGGAGCATGATCTTGACCGAAAACCGGTCCCCACTTTTCGGGATCATGCTCCTCCCTGTCTTGCTTACTCGCCGACGACGCGGACGAGATGTTGAACCTTGCTGATCATGCCGCGAATTGCAGGCGTATCCTGCAGCTCGGAAACCCGGCCGATCTTGTTGAGCTTGAGGCCGATCAGCGTCGCACGCTGCGAGTGGTGGCGGCGGATTGCGCTGCCAGTCTGCTCGACCTTGATCATCTTTGCGGCCTTGGCCATCGTCTTGACTCCGAACGGCGCGGGAAGCTGCGCCTGATTGTTTATTCAGCCACCACTTCGGCATCGCCACCGACGCGGCGCGACTGCAGCGTGGACACCTTGATGTTGCGGCGTGCCGCCACCGAACGCGGCGAATCCTGGTGCTTCAGCGCGTCGAAGGTTGCGCGAACCATGTTGTAGGGGTTCGACGAGCCGATCGACTTCGCCACCACGTCCTGGATGCCGAGCGTTTCGAACACCGCGCGCATCGGACCGCCCGCGATGATGCCGGTACCGGCGGGGGCTGCGCGCAGATAGACGCGGCCCGCACCGTGACGGCCGGCGATATCGTGATGCAGCGTGCGGCCTTCGCGCAGAGCAACGCGCGTCAGGTTACGCTTCGCCGATTCCGTCGCCTTGCGGATCGCCTCGGGAACTTCGCGCGCCTTGCCGTGACCGAAACCGACCCGACCCTTCTGGTCGCCGATCACGACCAGTGCCGCAAAGCCGAAGCGCTTGCCGCCCTTGACGACCTTCGCCACGCGATTGATGTGGACCAGCTTATCGACGAACTCGCTGTCGCGCTCTTCGCGATCCCTGCTCCGTTCGCGTCCGCCGCGTTCGCGTTCACCTGCCATGGTGTTTTCCAATCTCAGGGAGCCTAACGCCCCTGTCCTTCATCTTGGTTCAAAACCGGTTGTTAGAAGCTCAATCCGCTTTCGCGGGCCGCATCCGCGAGCGCCTTGACGCGCCCGTGATACAGATACTGACCGCGATCGAACACCACTTCCTTGACGCCCTTCTGCACGGCGCGTTCCGCCAGCAGCTTGCCGACAGCCTTGGCCGCATCGATGTTGGCGCCCGTGTTGCCGCTCTCGCGCATGGTCTTTTCGAGCGACGACGCAGAAGCCAGCGTCTCGCCCTTCAGGTCGTCGATGACCTGGGCATAGATATGCTTCGACGAGCGGAACACCGACAGACGCGGACGTCCATTGGCGGAGCGGCGCAGTGAATTCCTCACACGCTGCTTGCGCCGGGCATTTGTAACTTTCAGTGACATGGCCGGCTCCGTTACTTCTTCTTGCCTTCCTTGCGGAAGATGAATTCGTTAGCGTACTTCACGCCCTTGCCCTTGTAGGGCTCCGGCGGACGATAGGCGCGGATTTCGGCCGCAACCTGACCGACGCGCTGGGAATCATTGCCCGTGATCGTGATCTCGGTCGGCTTCGGCACCGCGATGGTGATGCCATCCGGGATCGCGTAGACGACGTCGTGGCTGTAGCCGAGCGCGAGCTGCAGGTTCTTGCCCTGCAGCGCGGCGCGGTAGCCGACGCCGGTGATCTCGAGCTTCTTCTCGAAACCCTTGGTGACGCCCTCGACCAGGTTTGCGACCTGCGCGCGCGCGGTGCCGTACATGGCCTGCGCCCGGTTGGTTTCGAGCTTCGGCGCGACCTTGACCGCGCCGTCCTCGAACTTCACCTCGACGTCGTCATGCACGACGAACTGAAGCTGGCCCTTCGGCCCCTTCATCTTGACGGTCTGCCCTTCGACGGTCGCCGTCACACCGGACGGGATCGGCACGGGCCGTTTGCCAACACGTGACATGCTAGAATCCTTCCTCAGAACACCGTGAAGAGAACTTCGCCGCCCACGTTCGCTTCACGCGCTTCGTGGTCAGCCATGATTCCCTTTGGTGTCGACAAGACCGAAATACCGAGACCGTTGTTCACGCGCGGCAGGTTCTTCACCGAGGCGTAAACCCGACGGCCTGGCTTGGACACCCGCTCGATTTCGCGAATGACCGGCTCGCCATCGAAATATTTCAGTTCGATCTCGAGTTCGCTGCGGCCGGACGAATGCTCTACGCTGGCGTAGCCGCGGATGTAACCCTCGGACTTCAGCACTTCGAGCACGTTGGCGCGCATCTTCGAGCCCGGGGTCGAAACCTTGGACTTCGAGCGCATCTGCGCGTTGCGGATGCGGGTGATGAGATCGCTGATCGGATCGTGCGTAGACATCTGACGACCCTCCCTTACCAGCTCGACTTCACGAGCCCGGGAACCAGGCCCTTGGAGCCGAGTTCACGCAGCGCGATGCGGCTGAGCTTGTTCTTGCGATAGACCGAACGCGGACGGCCCGTGAGTTCGCAGCGGTTGCGGATGCGCGTCGCCGACGAGTTGCGCGGCATCTCGGCAAGCTTCAGCGTCGCGGCGAAGCGCTCTTCCATCGGCTTGGTCTTGTCGGCGATGATCGCCTTCAGCTTCGCGCGCTGGGGGGCGGCGTTCTTGGTCATCCGCTTGCGCCGGTTGTTCTTCTCGATTGAACTCTTCTTTGCCATGCTTGGCTCCTGGGTTTCCGCGTTTGAGAGGCTTTAACTGCGTCTCACTGCCGGAACGGGAAATTGAAAGCGGTCAACAAGGCACGCGCCTCGTCGTCGGTCTGCGCCGTGGTGCAAACCGTGATGTCCATGCCGCGGGCTTCCGAAACCTTGTCGAAGTCGATTTCGGGGAAAATGATGTGCTCCTTGAGGCCGAGCGAATAATTGCCGCGGCCGTCGAAGCTCTTCGGATTGAGGCCGCGGAAGTCGCGCACGCGCGGCAGCGCCACGTTCACCAGGCGGTCGATGAACTCGTACATCTTGGTCTTGCGCAGCGTGACCTTGCAGCCGATCGGCTGGTTTTCACGCAGCTTGAAGGTCGCGATCGCGACGCGCGAATAGGTCACGATCGCCTTCTGGCCGGCGATCAGCGACAGGTCGCCAGCTGCGGTCTCGGCCTTCTTGCGGTCGTTGACGGCATCGCCGACGCCCATGTTGAGGACGACCTTGTCGAGACGCGGCACCTGCATGACGTTGGCATAGCCGAACTGTTCAGTCAGCTTGCTGCGGATGCTCTTGTCATACTCCACGCGCAGGCGCGGCACATAAGCGGTTTCAGCCATCGATCTCTGCTCCCGAGCTCTTGGCAATGCGTACCTTCTTGCCATCAGCCTGAATCTTGAAGCCCACGCGGGTCGGTTTGCCGTCCTTGCCGACATACGCGATGTTGGACAGGTGGATCGGCGCCTCCTTGGAGATGATGCCGCCTTCCTGGGCCTGGGTCTGCTTCTGGTGACGCTTCACCAGGTTGACGCCGCGCACGAGAGCCTTGTTCTCGTTGGGACGAACCTCGAATACTTCGCCGGTACGGCCCTTGTCGCGGCCGTTCAGCACGATGACCTTGTCACCCTTGCGGATCTTGGCAGCCATCACAGCACCTCCGGCGCAAGTGAAATGATCTTCATGTGGTTCTTGGCGCGCAGCTCGCGCGGCACGGGCCCGAAGATACGGGTGCCGACCGGCTCCGACTGATTGTTGATCAGCACGGCGGCGTTGCGGTCGAAGCGGATGACCGAGCCGTCGGCGCGGCGGATGTCCTTGCGGACCCGCACCACGACAGCCTTCATCACGTCGCCCTTCTTCACCTTGCCGCGCGGAATCGCTTCCTTGATCGACACAACGATAACATCGCCCACGGTGGCATAGCGGCGCTTGGAGCCCCCAAGCACCTTGATGCACATGACACGGCGTGCGCCGGAATTATCGGCCACGTCGAGGTTGGTCTGCATCTGAATCATTGATGCACCTCGTCCTCTTTCTGATGCGCTGGAACGCGCTTAAAATTTCCCAAAACCGGTCAGGCTAAGCCCGACCTGCTTCAGGCCGTTTTCTTCTGTTCGCCCCGGACAACCGTCCAGCGCTTCAACTTCGAGATCGGCTTGCTCTCCTCGATCCACACCATGTCGCCCGGCTTGAACTCGTTGTTCTCATCGTGCGCGTGGTAGTTCTTGGAGCGACGGATCGTCTTCTTGTAGATCGGGTGGGTGAAGCGGCGATCGACGCGCACCACGATCGTCTTGGCTTGCTTGTCGCTCACGACCACGCCCTGAAGGGTTCGTTTCGGCATATCCGGCCTCTTACTTCTTCTTCGCGCGCGCTTGCGCGGCGATGGTCTTGATGCGGGCGATATCGCGGCGGGCTTCACGCAGCCGCGTGGTGTTCTCCAGCTGCCCGGTGGCGCGCTGGAAACGCAGGTTGAAACGCTCTTTCTTCAGGTTGAGGACGGCGTCCTCCCTCTGATCGTCGCTCATCGCGCGAATGTCGGCGGTTTTCATCTCGGCCATGACGGTTACTCCGCAATGCGCGCGACGAAGCGCGTCTTGATCGGCAGCTTGGCGGCGGCGAGCGAGAGCGCTTCCTTTGCGGTCTGCACCGTGACGCCGTCGATCTCGAAAATCACGCGGCCGGGCTTGACCCGGGCCACCCACAATTCCGGCGTACCCTTGCCCGAGCCCATGCGGACTTCGGCGGGCTTCTTCGACACCGGCAGGTCCGGAAATATGCGGATCCAGACGCGGCCGGCGCGCTTCATGTGACGGGTCAGCGCGCGGCGTGCGGCTTCGATCTGACGGGCGGTGATGCGCTCGGGCGCCATCGCCTTCAGGCCGAACTGTCCGAACGACAACGTCGCGCCCGAAGTCGCAACGCCGTGGATACGGCCCTTATGCGCCTTCCGGAACTTCGTTTTCTTTGGTTGCATCATGGCTTACGCCCTCAAACCTTCTCTAATGTCTCAAGCAGCGTCGCGACGCGGACGGGTATTGTCGCCTTCGGCCATCTTCTTGTCCTGGGCCATCGGATCGTGCTCGAGGATCTCGCCTTTGAAGATCCAGACCTTGACGCCGCAGGTACCGAATGTCGTGAACGCGGTCGCCACGCCGTAATCGACGTCGGCGCGCAGCGTGTGCAAGGGAACGCGACCTTCGCGATACCATTCCATACGCGCGATTTCGGCGCCGCCGAGACGGCCCGAGCAGTTGATACGAATGCCTTCGGCGCCAAGACGCATCGCCGACTGCACCGCGCGCTTCATGGCGCGGCGGAATGCGACGCGGCGCTCGAGCTGCTGGGCGATCGATTCGGCGACCAGGGTGGCGTCGAGTTCAGGCTTGCGGATTTCGACGATGTTGATGACGACGTCGGAAGCCGTGATGTCGGCAACCCGCTTGCGCAGCTTGTCGATGTCGGCGCCCTTCTTGCCGATCACGACGCCCGGACGCGCCGAATGGATCGTCACGCGGCACTTCTTGTGCGGACGCTCGATCACGATGCGGGCGACGGCTGCCTGCTTGAGTTCCTTGTGCAGGATCTCACGGATCCTGACGTCCTCATGCAGCAGCTTACCGTACTCGTTCTTGCCGGCGAACCAACGGGAATCCCACGTACGGTTGATGCCGAGACGCAGTCCGATTGGATTGATTTTTTGACCCATCGTCTTCTCCCGCGCCCTTAAGCGCCAGCCTCGGCCTCGACCTGACGAACCACGATGGTCAGGTGCGAGAACGGTTTGTAGATACGACCCGAACGACCACGGCCGCGCGGCGAAAAGCGCTTCATCACGATGCCGTTGCCGACATGGGCCTCGGCGACGACCAGATCGTCGACCTCGAGGTTGTGGTTGTTTTCGGCGTTCGCGATCGCCGATTCCAGGCACTTCTTGACGTCGACCGCGATCCGCTTGCGCGAGAACTGCAGGTCGGCCAGTGCCGCAGACGCCTTCCGGCCGCGGATCAGCTGCGCGACAAGATTAAGCTTCTGCGGGCTCACGCGCAGCATCCGGGCCACAGCCTTGGCCTCGTTATCCGCGAGCACTCTTTCGCGCTTTGGTTTGCTCATCGCTTATTCCTCAAGCCTTCTTGGCTTTCTTGTCGCCAGAATGGCCATGGAAGGTACGGGTCGGCGAGAATTCGCCGAACTTGTGACCCACCATTTCCTCGTTGACCGATACCGGCACATGCTTCTGGCCGTTGTAGACACCGAAGACCAGGCCGACGAACTGCGGCAGGATGGTCGAGCGGCGGCTCCAGATCTTGATGACGTCGTGACGGCCGGACGCGCGCGCGGCATCTGCTTTCTTGAGCAGAGAGCCTTCTACGAACGGGCCTTTCCAGACTGAACGAACCATGTCCGGCGTTCCTTACTTCTTCCGCTTGTGGCGGCTTAGGAGGATGAATCTGTTGGTCGACTTATTCGAACGGGTCTTCTTGCCCTTGGTCGGCTTGCCCCACGGGGTCACCGGGTGGCGGCCGCCCGAGGTGCGGCCTTCGCCGCCGCC
Source organism: Bradyrhizobium sp. AUGA SZCCT0431 (assembly GCF_018131065.1). Lineage (NCBI taxonomy): Bacteria > Pseudomonadati > Pseudomonadota > Alphaproteobacteria > Hyphomicrobiales > Nitrobacteraceae > Bradyrhizobium > Bradyrhizobium sp. AUGA SZCCT0431. The sequence continues at coordinate 99,613 of NZ_JAFCLR010000020.1, forward strand.
GTGCGGATGGTCGATCGGGTTCATGACGACGCCGCGGTTATGCGGACGCCAGCCCAGCCAGCGGGTACGGCCGGCCTTGCCGATCGAGATGTTCATGTGATCGGGGTTCGACACCGCACCGATGGTGCCGCGGCAACGGCCGTGCACCAGGCGCTGCTCGCCCGAGTTCAGGCGCAGAATGACGTAGTCCTGATCGCGGCCGACGATCTGCGCATAGGTGCCGGCGGAACGTGCGATCTGGCCGCCCTTGCCGATCTTCATCTCGATATTGTGGACGATGGTGCCGACCGGCATGTTGCCGAGCGGCATGACATTGCCGGGCTTCACGTCGACATAGTTGCCGGCAACGACGGTGTCGCCCGCGGCCAGCCGCTGCGGCGCCAGGATATAGGCCTGCTCGCCGTCCGCATATTTGATCAGCGCGATGAACGCGGTGCGGTTCGGATCGTACTCCAGGCGCTCGACGGTCGCGGCCACGTCGACCTTGTCGCGCTTGAAATCGACCATCCGGTAGGCCTTCTTGTGGCCACCGCCACGAAAGCGAACCGTGATACGGCCGGTGTTGTTGCGGCCGCCATTGCTGTGCTTGCCCTCGGTCAACGCCTTGACCGGCTTGCCCTTGTACAGCGCCGAACGGTCGACCATCACCAGCTGGCGCTGGCCCGGCGTCGTCGGATTGTATGTTTTCAATGCCATCGTCGTAACGCCTTATAGTCCGGTGGTGACGTCGATGCGGTGGCCCTCTTCGAGGGTCACAATCGCCCGCTTCACATCCGACTGCGAACCGAAATTGCCGCGGAACACCTTGGTCTTGCCCTTGCGGACCAGCGTGTTCACGCTCTTCACCTTGACGTCGAACAGCTTTTCGACGGCTTCCTTGATTTGCGGCTTGGTCGCCTTGGAGGCAACCTTGAACACAACCTTGTTGTGCTCGGACGCTACCGTTGCCTTTTCGGTCACCACCGGGGCGACGATCACGTCGTAATGGCGCGGATCGATATTCTTCATTTGAAGCGCGCCTCCAACGCATCCACCGCCGACTTGGTCAGCACCAGCTTGTGACGGCGCAGAATGTCATAGACGTTGATGCCCTGGATCGGCAGCACGTCGATGTTCGGAATGTTGCGGGCCGCGGTCGCGAAACCGGTGTTGACCTCGGCGCCGTCGATGATCAGCGCATTGGTCAGGCCGAGACCCGAGAAATGCCCGACCAGAGCCTTGGTCTTGGCGGCCTCGAGCGTCGCCGATTCGATCACGATCAGCCCGCCGTCCTTTGCCTTGGCGGACAGCGCATGGCGAAGTGCCAGTGCGCGCACCTTCTTCGGCAAGGCGAAGGCGTGCGAGCGCACCACCGGACCGAACGCACGGCCACCGCCGCGGAACTGCGGAACGCGGGCCGAACCGTGACGAGCACCGCCGGTGCCCTTCTGCTTGTACATCTTCTTGCCGGTGCGCCAGACATCGGCGCGGCCCTGCGTCTTGTGCGTGCCGGCCTGACGCTTGGCGAGCTGCCAGTTGACGCAGCGCTGGATGATGTCCTTGCGCGGCTCCAGGCCGAAAATCTCATCGGACAGCTGGACCGAACCGGCTTCCTTGCCCTCTAGGGTCGTGACTTTCAGTTCCATCTCACGCGCCCTCCTGCTCGGCCGGCGCTTGAGCCTGCTCGGCGCCGCCGACAACCCTGAACTTGCCGGGCTTCGGAGCTTCCTTCGGCAACGGCTTCTTCACCGCATCACGCACCGAGATCCATCCGCCCTTGGAGCCGGGAACGGCGCCCTCGACGAGGATCAGGCCGCGCTCGACGTCGGTCTGCACAACGCGCAGGTTGAGCGTGGTGATGCGATCGACGCCCATGTGACCGGGCATCTTCTTGTTCTTGAAGGTCTTGCCGGGATCCTGACGTCCGCCGGTCGAACCGATCGAACGATGCGAAACCGACACACCGTGGGTGGCGCGAAGACCGCCGAAGTTCCAGCGCTTCATGCCGCCGGCAAAACCCTTGCCGACCGAGGTGCCGGTGACGTCGACGAACTGGCCGACCACGAAATGGTCCGCCTGAATTTCGGCGCCAACCGGGATCAGCGCGTCCTCAGACACGCGAAACTCGGTGACCTTCCGCTTGGGCTCGACCTTGGACACCGCAAACTGGCCGCGCTCTGCCTTGGGCAGATAGACGGTCTTGCGGGTACCGGAACCGAGCTGCAGCGCAACGTAACCGTTCTTCTCGGTCGTGCGGTGGCCCAGAACCTGGCAATTGCCTAGCTTCAGCACGGTCACAGGGATATGTTCACCGGTCTCCGTAAAGACCCGCGTCATCCCGACCTTTTGTGCGATCACTCCGGAGCGCATCGGCGTGCTTCCTGTTCTTTCTGTCCGCTAACTTCGGACGATCTAAAAAAATCTAGAGCTTGATCTCGACGTCGACACCGGCGGCCAGGTCGAGCTTCATCAAAGCATCGACGGTCTGCGGGGTCGGGTCGACAATGTCGAGCAGGCGCTTGTGGGTGCGCATCTCGAACTGCTCACGGCTCTTCTTGTCGACGTGCGGCGAACGGTTGACGGTGAACTTCTCGATGCGGGTGGGCAGCGGAATGGGTCCGCGAACCTGAGCACCGGTACGTTTCGCCGTGTTCACGATCTCGCGGGTCGACGTATCGAGAATTCGATGGTCGAACGCCTTGAGACGGATGCGAATATTTTGGCCGTTCATTGCCGCTGTCTTTCTTTGTCGTCGTATTTGCGAATGGTGGCTAGCGAGTAGCGAATGATTTCATCCGCCACTCGCCAATTCCTGTTCGCTTACTCAATGATGGCGGAGACGACACCCGAGCCGACGGTGCGGCCACCTTCGCGGATCGCGAAGCGGAGCTTCTCTTCCATCGCGATCGGCACGATCAGGTGCACTTCCATCGCGATGTTGTCGCCCGGCATCACCATTTCGGTGCCTTCGGGCAGATGCACGACGCCGGTCACGTCGGTGGTGCGGAAGTAGAACTGCGGCCGGTAGTTGGTGAAGAACGGGGTGTGACGACCGCCCTCTTCCTTGGTCAGGATGTAAGCCTCAGCCTTGAACTTGGTGTGCGGCTTGACCGAACCCGGCTTGCACAGCACCTGGCCGCGCTCGACTTCCTCGCGCTTGGTACCACGCAGCAGCGCACCGATGTTGTCGCCGGCCTGGCCCTGATCGAGCAGCTTGCGGAACATTTCGACGCCGGTGACGATGGTCTTCTGGGTATCGCGCAGACCGACGATTTCGATTTCCTCGCCGACCTTGACGATGCCGCGTTCGACACGGCCGGTCACCACGGTGCCGCGGCCCGAGATCGAGAACACGTCTTCGACCGGCATCAGGAACGGCTGGTCGATCGGACGCGCCGGCTGCGGGATGCTTTCGTCGACGGCCTTCATCAGTTCGAGAACCGCATCGTGGCCGAGCTTCTTGTCCTTGTCTTCGAGGGCGGCGAGAGCCGAACCCTTGATGATCGGGATGGTGTCGCCCGGGAATTCGTACTTCGAGAGCAGTTCGCGGACTTCCATCTCGACCAGTTCGAGCAATTCCGGATCGTCGACCATGTCGCACTTGTTGAGGAACACGACGAGCGCGGGAACGCCGACCTGACGGGCGAGCAGGATGTGCTCGCGGGTCTGCGGCATCGGGCCGTCGGCGGCCGACACCACCAGGATCGCGCCGTCCATCTGCGCCGCACCGGTGATCATGTTCTTGACGTAGTCGGCGTGGCCCGGGCAATCGACGTGGGCGTAGTGCCGGTTCGCGGTTTCGTATTCGACGTGAGCGGTCGAGATCGTGATGCCGCGCGCCTTTTCTTCGGGCGCCTTGTCGATCTGGTCGTACGCCGTGAACGTCGCACCGCCGGTTTCAGCCAGCACCTTGGTGATCGCTGCGGTCAGCGAAGTCTTGCCATGGTCGACGTGACCGATGGTTCCGATATTGCAGTGCGGTTTGTTACGTTCAAATTTTGCTTTGGCCATTTGACTCTCCGTTTAATCGTTGACTGCCGCCAACGACAATCAGGCAAACTTCTTCTGGACTTCTGCCGACACGTTCGCGGGTGCTTCCGCGTAGTGATCGAATTGCATCGTAAAGGTCGCGCGTCCCTGGCTCATTGAGCGCAGGTTATTCACGTACCCGAACATGTTCATGAGCGGCACCATCGCGTTGATGACGTTGGCGTTGCCGCGCATGTCTTGACCCTGGATCTGGCCGCGCCGCGAATTCAGATCGCCGATGACGGATCCCGTATAGTCTTCCGGGGTCACCACTTCGACCTTCATGATCGGCTCGAGCAGGACGGACTTGCCCTTCGTCAGCGCTTCGCGGAATGCCGCGCGCGATGCGATTTCGAAGGCCAGCGCCGACGAGTCGACGTCGTGATACTTGCCGTCGACCAGCGTCACCTTGACGTCGACCACCGGGAAGCCGGCGACGACACCCGAGCCCATCACGCTGTTGAGGCCCTTTTCGACGCCAGGGATGTATTCCTTCGGCACCGAACCACCAACAACCTTGGACTCGAACTCGTAGCCCTTGCCGGGCTCGTTCGGCTCGACCACGATCGACACTTCGGCGAACTGACCGGTACCGCCGGTCTGCTTCTTGTGCGTGTACTTGACCTCGGCCTTTTTGGTGACGCGCTCACGGAACGCCACCTGCGGCGCGCCAATGTTCGCATCGACCTTGTAGGTACGGCGCAGGATGTCGACCTTGATGTCGAGGTGGAGTTCGCCCATGCCCTTGAGGATGGTCTGGCCGGACTCCTGGTCGGTCGACACCCGGAACGACGGATCTTCCGCAGCGAGCTTCGCCAGCGCGACGCCGAGCTTTTCCTGGTCGGCCTTCGACTTCGGCTCGATCGCGATTTCGATCACCGGCTCCGGGAATTCCATCTTTTCCAGGATCACCTGCTTGTCGGGATCGCACAGCGTGTCACCGGTGCGCGCTTCCTTCAGGCCTGCCAAAGCAACGATGTCGCCGGCATAAGCTTCCTTGATGTCTTCGCGGTTGTTCGCATGCATCAAAAGCATGCGGCCGATACGTTCTTTCTTCTCGCGGGTCGAGTTGACCACGCCGGTACCGCTCATCAGCACACCCGAATAGATGCGACAGAAGGTGATGGTGCCGACGAACGGGTCGTCCATGATCTTGAACGCGAGCAGAGCCAGCGGCTCCTTGTCGTCGGCCTTGCGGGTGACTTCGTTGCCGTCTTCATCGATGCCCTTGATCGCGGGCACGTCGACCGGTGACGGCAGATAGTCCACGACCGCGTCGAGCAGCGGCTGCACGCCCTTGTTCTTGAACGCCGAACCGCACAGCACCGGGAAGAACGCGCCGGTCAGCACGGCCTTGCGGATCATACGCTTCAAGGTCGCGACATCGGGCTCCTTGCCGTCAAGGTAAGCAGCAAGAACGTCGTCGTCGAGTTCGACGGCGGCTTCCAGCAGCTTCTCGCGATATTCATTGGCCTTCTCGACCATGTCCTCGGGAATATCGATGTCGACGAACTTGGCGTCGAGCTTCTCTTCTTCCCAGACCACGCCCTTCATGCGGACGAGATCGACCAGGCCCTTGAAGTTGTTTTCGGAGCCGATCGGAAGCTGGATCGCAATCGGCTTGGCGCCGAGGCGATCGACAATATCCTGCATGCATTTGTAGAAGTCGGCGCCGGTCTTATCCATCTTGTTGGCGAAGACGATGCGCGGAACGCGGTACTTGTCGCCCTGACGCCAGACGGTTTCGGTCTGGGGCTCGACGCCCTGGTTGGAGTCGAGCACGCATACCGCGCCGTCGAGCACGCGCAGCGAACGCTCGACTTCAATGGTGAAGTCGACGTGGCCGGGAGTGTCGATGATGTTGAGGCGCTTGCCTTCCCAGAACGCGGTGGTCGCAGCCGACGTAATCGTAATGCCGCGCTCCTGCTCCTGCTCCATCCAGTCCATCGTCGCGGCACCTTCGTGCACTTCGCCGATCTTGTGGCTCTTGCCGGTGTAATAAAGGATGCGCTCGGTGGTCGTGGTCTTGCCGGCATCGATATGCGCCATGATACCGAAGTTGCGGTAGTTCTCTATGGCATGAACGCGGGGCATGGGTTGTTCCTTAAAATCCGTGTTTCGCCGTTACCAGCGATAGTGCGAGAAGGCGCGGTTGGCTTCCGCCATCCGGTGCACGTCTTCACGCTTCTTGACGGCGTTCCCCCGGTTGTTCGACGCGTCGAGCAGTTCAGCGGAGAGCCGCTCCGTCATCGTCTTCTCGTTGCGATCGCGCGCCGCAGTGATGATCCAGCGAATGCCGAGCGCCTGACGGCGGACGGAACGCACTTCAACCGGCACCTGGTAGGTGGCGCCGCCGACGCGGCGCGAACGCACTTCGATGGTCGGCATAACGTTTTCCAGCGCCTGCTCGAACACCGGCAGCGGGCCCTGCTTGGTCTTGGCCTCGATCATGGCGAGCGCGCCGTAGACGATGCTCTCGGCGGCAGACTTCTTGCCGTCGTACATGATCGAATTCATGAACTTCGTAATGATGATGTTCCCGAACTTCGGATCCGGGTTCACTTCACGCTTTTCAGCTGAATGGCGACGAGACATCTTGGCTGTTCCCGCTTACTTCGGACGCTTCGCGCCGTACTTCGAACGACGCTGCTTACGGTTCTTGACGCCCTGGGTATCGAGGACGCCGCGGAGAATGTGGTAGCGCACGCCGGGCAAATCCTTGACGCGGCCGCCGCGGATCATGACCACCGAGTGCTCCTGAAGGTTATGGCCTTCACCGGGGATGTAGCCGATCACTTCGAAGCCGTTGGTCAGGCGCACCTTGGCAACCTTACGAAGCGCCGAGTTCGGCTTCTTCGGGGTCGTGGTATAGACGCGCGTGCAAACGCCGCGCTTCTGCGGCGACTGCTGCAGCGCCGGCACCTTCTTGCGCGACTTCTGCACGGTACGCGGTTTTGCGATCAGCTGGTTGATCGTCGGCATGTCAGCCTTCACCCTTTAGTTCGCGCGAAACCGGAGATGGCTTCGCAAATTCTTCTCGGGACTAGCCGCCCCGTTCGGCCGCCTTGCACGGGAAAAAGACCCACGCAAAACGAAATCGCGCCAACCACTCATTGCTGAGCGGAAAGCGCTTCGACGCCACAGAGGACCGCGACTGAAGACCGATCAGCGTTCGCTGTTCGGCCTGCTACCGAGGTCATGCATCCGAGTTCACTCTCAAGAGAACGTGCTCAAGAGAACTAAAATCGCACTGGCATTGCCTAGCTATATGATCGACAGCGTTTGAGCGGCATTCGTCGAGGTTGGTGCCCGTCTCAGTCCAGAAGGATTTGAAAGGGTGTTCCGTTCCGACGCTGGCGACGCTCACCGCCTGTCGTGAAGTGGGGGTCTTCTATAAGCCGTGAGTAGCTAAGTCAAGCGAAACGACAACGCAGGAAACGCCTATGGTACCGGCAGATTCAGAGCTTCGCGTGAATCGGTGCGTAGAGAAATCGGCGGCACTCCCGCTTCTTCGAATCGAGCGGCACCGGCGATTCTCGCCTATTTTACCCGGGTAAATATATCCAGAAACATAATTCGCCGGGTTCCCGTCCAAAGCGGATTGCCAAGCTAAGCCTTTATTTGCCTTTCCCGGCGCAAAACTAGCCCTTCAAGGCCGGAAACTCCTATGCGGTACACCGACATTGCAATTATCGGGGGTGGCCTCGCCGGCTCGACCGCGGCCGCGATGCTCGGACGCGCCGGGATTCCGGCGCTCCTGATCGACCCGCATGAAAATTATCCGTTCGATTTTCGCGTCGAAAAGCTGAGCGGCGGCACCCAGGTCGACCTCTTGTACAAGACGGGATTCGCCGATTCGCTGCTGCGTGCGACCACCCATGACGGCGAAAACTGGATCGCGCGGGCCGGATATCTGCTCGACAAGCGGCCCAGCCAGCAGTTCGGCATCATGTATGACGCGCTGATCATGGCGATTCGGGCCGAAATCCCCAAACCTGCCGAACTGGTCTACGCCAAGGTCACGGATGTCTCGACCAGCGACGATCGCCAGAAGCTCACGCTCTCGAACGGCGAATCGATCTCGGCGCGGCTGGTGGTGCTGGCCAATGGGTTGAACATCGGGCTCCGCCGCAATCTCGGCATCGAACGCCAGATCATCAGCGCGTGTCACTCGATCTCGATCGGATTCGACCTTGCGCCCGCCGGTCGGGCCGCTTTCGAATTTCCCGCGCTGACCTATTTTTCGGAACGTCCGAGCGGCCGTATCCCCTATCTGACGCTGTTTCCGGTCGGCACGAAGATGCGGGCGAATCTGTTCGCCTATCGCGAGGCCGACGATCCCTGGCTGCGCGAGATGCGGCAAGAGCCGGTCGAGACCATGGATGCCGCGCTGCCACGGCTGCGCCGCATCACCGGCGAGTATACCGTGTCAGGCGACGTCAAGATCAGGCCGGCGGATCTCCACGTCAGCACAGGCTATCGGCAGCCCGGCATCGTCCTGGTCGGCGACGCCTTTGCCACCACCTGCCCCGTCACGGGCACCGGCAGCGACAAGGTACTCACTGACGTCACCCAGCTCTGCAACGTCCATATTCCCTCCTGGCTGGCGACCGAGGGCATGAACGAGGCCAAGATCTCGTCGTATTACGAAGATCCGGTCAAGCAGGCCTGCGACGCCTGGTCGATGGCGAAGGCCTTCAGCTTCCGCAAGGTCACGCTGGACCGCGGCATCTACTGGCGCGCACAACGCCTGGCGCGGTTCCTGGCGTGGTTTGGCGAAGGCAATTTGCGACGGCTACGCAAGGCGATCAGCGCGGAATCAAAAACCCACGCTCACTCCTCCTCGTCGTCCTCGTCCTCATCATCGTCGTCTTCATTGTCGTCGTCGGCCTGACCGGCCGCATTGTGCGGCTTGTGGCCCTGATCGTCCCAGAGCTTGCGGTAGGCGCCATTGCGGGCAAGCAGCTCCGCGTGCGAGCCGCGTTCGATCGCCTTGCCGTTTGAAATCACGATGATCTCGTCCATCTCGACCACCGACGTCAGGCGGTGCGTCGACCAGATCATGGTGCGTCCCTCCGCGACCGTCAGCAGCGTGCGATTGATCGCAGCTTCCGTGGTCTGGTCGAGCGCGGACGTCGCTTCGTCCAGCAGCAGGATGGACGGATTGCGGATGACGGCGCGCGCGATCGCGATGCGCTGGCGCTGGCCGCCCGACAACGTGTCGCCGCGTTCGCCGACCGAAGTGTCGTATCTCTGCGGCAGGCTCATGATGTATTGGTGAATCTCGGCCTTCTTGGCGGCCTCCACGACCTCTTCGTCGGTCGCGCCTTCCTTGCCGAGCCGGATGTTTTCGCGGATCGACATGTTGAACAGCATGTTCTCCTGGAACACGACCGCCATGCTCCGGCGCAGCGATTCCAGGGTGACGCGGCGGACGTCGACGCCGTCGATGGTCAGGCGCCCCTCGTCGGGCTGGTAGAGCCGCAGGATCAGATTGAGCAGCGTGCTCTTGCCGGAGCCGCTGGGTCCGACGATGGCGATGCGCTTGCCCGCATTGAGCTTGAGGCTGAGATTGTCGAGCACCGGCGTCTCGCTGCCCTCGTATTGGAAGGTCACGCGGTCGAAGGTGATGTCGTTGGTGATGCGCGGCAGATCGGGCGCGCCGGGGCGGTCGGCCCCGCGGGTCGGCTCGTCCAGCAGTTCCTGCATATGCCGCACCGATGCGGCCGCCTGGATCGACACCGGAATGAAATGCATCAGATGGGCGATGTTGTAGGACACCTCCCAGAACGCGCTCTCGAAGGTCACGAAGGTGCCGATGGTGATCTGGCCCTTGGTGGCGAGATAGGCGCCGATCGCGAGCACCACCAGATGCAGCAACAGCACCGAGATCGTGACGGTGCGCTCCACCATGGTCGACAGGAACACCGCGGAGGCGGTCTTGATGCGCACATCCTGGTTGCGCATGGTGAACCAGCCGAGCGTGCGGCGCTGCAGGCTGAAGGCTTTCACCACCGCCTGGGCCGCGACGTTTTCCTGCACCGTGCCGAGCAGCGCCGATTCATTCAGCTTCTGCTCGTAATTGGCCTGCACCGCCTTTGGCGTCAGAATCCGCGGGCCGATCAGCGTGATCGGAAACACCAGAAGCGCGACGGCCGCGAGCTGCCAGTTCAGGAACAGCATCAGGATGATGCCGGCGATCAGCTCCAGGAACGGCAGCGCCGCGCTGTTGGCAAAGGTCTTAACGGCGCCCTCGAACGCCGAGAGGTCGATCGAGAAGCGCGAGAGAATTTCGCCACGCTTGGTGCGGGCGAAATAGCCCGCCGGCAAGCTCTGGACATGCTCGAACAACCGCGTGCGGACATCGGAAATGATGCCGGCTGCCAGCCGCGCATCCCAGCGCTCATACCAGATCGCGACGATCGAGGTGATGATGCCGGCGACCGCGAGCACGCCGAGGATCTTGTACAGCGCCTGAAAATCCTCTTCGCCGAGCGCGTCGTCGATCAGGAACTTCAGGCTGAGCGGCATAATGACGTTGAACAGCGTCTCGACCAGCACGCCGAAGGTGACGATCGCCAATGGCTTCCTGTAATTGCCCAGATAGGGCTTGACGAAGCCGTAGACCGTCGCCATCGCGCCGGCGGCTTCCTTCGCGGTGAAGACGACGAGGTCCTCGTCATCATCGTCGTCGAGCTCCAGCTCGTCGTCGTCCTCGTCTTTCTTGGCTTTTTTGTCTTTTATGCCGTCATCGGCGGCGGGCAAGCCTGCCGGCTTGCCACTGGCGATAGCCTCGAGCGCGAGCCTCTTCGCAAGCTCAGGATCGTCCGCTGGCGCGGGATTCTGATCATCCGAAGAAGGAGGCTTTGGCGCCATGAAACCAACCGATGCTGCACGGCCGGCATGACCGCAAATCGAAACGCGATAGCGGTGGACGCTACCGCGCCGATCCTATGCGATCAGGATGAATTCGGCAAAACAATTGGCAAACAATCCGAGTACCGGCAGTTGCCGATCAGTCTTCGGACTCCACCTTGTCGAAGAACGAATAGCGCAGGCTGTCGGAGTCCGCGTACCACTGCCCCGGCCCCTTGTTGGCGGCAAGCGTCGCCGCCCACAATGCATCGGTGACGTCGCGGCGATGCATTGAGAGGTCGAATCCGTTGCCGAAGAACAACTCCGACCATTCCCACCAGGTGCCGAGCTTCTTCACCCCGCGCAGCAGGTCGTAGCGGTCGATCAGCGCCGGCGGCGTGTCCGACGTGACGGAGCCGAACAGCAGTCCGGTCTTGATCACCCGGTTCAGTTCGCGCACGGCGCGTGGCACCTGCTTCTCCGCGATGTGGCACAGGCTGGTCTCGAACACGAAATCGAATTCGCCGTCCTTGAACGGCATATCGACGATCGAGCCGAGCTTGTTGAATTTCTTCAGCGCCTTCGGCGTCCGGGCATGGATGGCGCGGTTGTTTTCGATGCCCCAGGCGTCGATGCCGCGCTCGCGCAGCGCGCCGACCAGTTCGCCGCTGGCGGAGCCGGCGATCAGGAGCTTGTAGCCCCTCGCCCGGTTCCAGACGATCTTGATCAGGTCCGTCAGATAGGCCGGGTCGGTAAACTCGCTCCAGACCTCGCTGTAGGGGCCAAGCCCGCGATAATTCTGGAAATAATCGCGGTCGATCTTGTCGGAGAGCGACCCGCCCGCCTGCGCGCGTGCGCGGCGCAGCCGCATCATCTCGGAGACGATGATGTCGGTGGCGGCGTCGGAGGAATCGAGCAGCCCGTTCAGCGTGGAGTCGAACAGATAGTCGCCGACCACGACGATCCCCGGATGTTCCTTCGGCTCCGGCCGGTGGTTGGTCATGACGTCGCGCACCGGCAAGCCGCCCGGCAGCGCGTTCACCGACGACAGCCAGCGATGGATCTTGCCTTCCTTGAAATAGTCACGGGCGTTGCCGAGTGACGCCGGCAGCGACTTCAGCGCGGCGTCGATCAGTTCCTGATCGCTGAGATTGGCAAACGCCAGCGCATCGGAACCCGCGATCAGCCAGTTCAGGACGCCGTGCTTGCCGACGTCATGGCGCGCGCCCTCATTGTAGACGCAGCAGCCGCCGAATGCCTCCGACATGAACCAGGCGCCGGGGATCTTCTCGCCCCAGAACGGTTCGTCGAACAGGATCGAGACCCGCAGATAATGCGCGGGCCGGTCGAAATAGGCGACATGCTTGACCATCGACTTGCGCAGCTCTTCGCCGTTCCAGCGCATCGTGCCGAGCCAGGAATGCGGCAGGCACATCACCACGAGATCGAAATCCCGCGTCTCCGGTCCCTTGCCGTTCATCATGTTGAGCTGATAGCGGCCGGAGGACGTCTTGCCGACCTGGAGCACCCGGTGATTGAGCTGGATATCGGCCGTGACTTCGCTGCGCAGGCAATCGACCAGTTGTTCGTTGCCGTTCTGAATCGAATACAGCCCGATATAGCCGTCGACATCCATCACGAAGTTCTTCAGCGCGTTCAGCCCGTTGGTGTTGTGGGGCTCGGTCGCGATGTCGGAGCGGGCCATCACCTTGAAGAAGCGCTTGGCGGTATCGTCGTCGACGAACTTTTCGAGCAGTTCCTCGGCCGTCATGTAGGCCCACGGATGCTCGTTATCGTGGGCGCCGACGCCTTCGTAATATTCGATCGGCGACACCATATCGCTGCAGCGCTTGCGGAAGCCCTCGATCGCGGCTGCGGTCTTCGCGCCGTATCTGCGGCGCATGCCGGGCACGTCGTTGAGGAGTTCGCCGTCGAACTGCACCTGCTCGGCGTCCATCGGAATCGTCTGCAGGCCGAAATGCTGGATCAGCTCGCGCAGCGGATCGGGTCCGGTCATCGAGTAATCATAGATCTCGGCAACGCCGGCCTCATACATCGCCGGCGCCGAATCGAATTTGCGCGTGACGATCTTGCCGCCGACCCGGTCGGATGCCTCGTAGATCGTGATGCGGCAGAGGTCGCCGAGCTTCTTTTTCAGATACCAGGCGCTCATCAGCCCGCCCGGGCCGCCGCCTACGATTGCAAGATCGAGCATGTGTTTTCCGCAAGTTCCCGCCTGCCCCCAAGTGCAGCCGGTTTAAGTCTCCTTAGCAAAAGCGCTTTTCACCCTGAAGGGAAGATGAACAAAGCAGGTCCGCGCATCGCAGCAATGCCGGAAAGCACCAGGAGCCCGCCATAACCGCGCTTTTCTATCCGAATCCGTACTCTTACGGGGTTTCGGCGCCGGTGGTTGATCGGGCGTCGCCGTGTGTGAATTCACAGCCACGGTAGCGGCAAGCGGAACGCCGCCTTATTCCCGCATGCGTGGAGTGCGCCTTCGGATTCCCGCGGACGTTTTGTTATTTCGGGAAAGCCTTGCCGGCGAGCAGACTGATCAGTTCCTGCTGCCGCGAAAGGCCTGTTTTCGCGAGCACCGACTTGAGCTGAGAGCGCACCGTTTCGCGGCTGACACCAAGCGTCCCTGCGAGTACTTCGACCGTGCGGGCCTCGCTGATGCCGCGCGCCACACGCGCTTCCGCCGGCGTCAGGTCGAACAGGCCTTGCAGGACCTCGGCGGTCGGCACCGCGGCGCGATCGACCGGCGTCACCACAAGCAGCACGCTCACTTGCGTGAAGATGTCGCGCGCGGCCCCGCGGACGGGAATGACGTGCAAGACCATCGGCAGATAATTTGCCGTCGCGGCAACCGGTATGGACTTGATGATGCGGCCATCCCCAAGAGGCCGCGCGGCGAGCGCTTCGGCCAGCAGCGCATCCGCCGTCACATCCGTCATTGTGACGCGCTCGGCACGGTCTTCAAACAGCGAAGGCATCAAGGCTTCGAACAGGCCGTTTGCCGCCAACACCTGGCCGCGCGCACGCAGCACCGCGCCGGGCAGGCCCAGCGCCTGCAACGCATCCGCCTGGGCGCGTGCGCGCTCGAAGCCAAGGCGGTTTGCCGTAAGCGATGCCCGCGCCAAATGCGGCCGCAGTCCATCCAGGAAGGTGACGATCTCGCGCGGCACCGGACCAAGATCCTGGTGCCGCGGCACGACGATTGCGATCGAATCGCCGCTCGGTATCGGGATGATCGTGCCGGCCCGGTAGCCGAGGCCGTATTTGCGATAAAAATTGCAATAGACGTCGTTGGTTGCAATTTCCTCATCCGAGAGAAGATCGCCGTCCGTGAGGAAGCCTGCATGATTCAGCGCGATGGCGCGCGGCAGATTCGGATCGCGCTCGCTCCATCCGTCATTCAAGAACAGCGGCATGGTCGCATCATATTCGACTGAGTTGACCGCGCTGACGTATCCGTCCCGCACGGCGAACATAAACCCACCGCTACCGCTGGTCGCCGCACCGAGCTCGCCAAGCACGGCCGGCCAAAGGGAAGGAATGAGCCCCGCCTCGTAAATGCGGTCGATCAAATGCTCTGAAATTGAGTCGCTCATGGGGAATCGCAAGGAGCGTGTTGTTCACCAAATTCCATCACCTGATAGCACACGCTGTTGTCAGGCGTGAAGCGTCGGGACCCCGCGTTGTAAAAAGCAAAAGCCGGCTTCGCAGCCGGCTTTCTTGTTGGGCGGAACTGGACGGGTTCCCTATTCCGCGGGCGGCAGCGCCAGCGGCTCCACTTCCGGAGCGGCCGGCACGATCGCGGCCTGCTTCTCGCGCTCGTCGAGGATCAGCTTGTCGCGCTTGACCGCGACTTCGCGGATCTTGGCCATCGAGGCGCCGGTGCCCGCCGGGATCAACCGGCCGACAATGACGTTCTCCTTGAGGCCTTCCAGCGGATCCACCTTGCCGTTGACGGCGGCTTCGGTGAGCACGCGGGTGGTCTCCTGGAACGAGGCCGCCGAGAAGAACGAGCGGGTCTGCAGGCTCGCCTTGGTGATGCCGAGCAGAACCGGCGTTCCCGTGGCGGGCTTCTTGCCCTCTTCCTTGGCCTTGACGTTGAGCGCGTCGAACTCGATCTTGTCGACCTGCTCGCCCGAGATCATGTCGGTCTCGCCCTGGTCGGTGATCTCGACCTTCTGCAGCATCTGACGGACAATCACCTCGATGTGCTTGTCGTTGATGAGCACGCCCTGCAGCCGGTAAACTTCCTGGATTTCGTTGACCAGATAGGCCGCGAGTTCCTCGATGCCCTTGATCGCCAGGATGTCGTGCGGTGCCGGATTGCCTTCGACGATGAAATCGCCCTTTTCGACGATGTCGCCGTCCTGCAGATGGATGTGCTTGCCCTTGGGGATCAGGTACTCCCTGGTCTCCTCGGTCTTGTCCATCGGCTCGATCGAGATGCGGCGCTTGTTCTTGTAGTCGCGGCCGAAGCGGATCGTGCCCGCGATTTCCGCGATGATCGCCGCATCCTTTGGCTTGCGAGCCTCGAACAGTTCGGCGACACGCGGCAGACCGCCGGTGATGTCGCGGGTCTTGGCGCTTTCCGTGGAAATACGCGCCAGGATGTCGCCGCCCTTCACCTTCGCGCCGGTGTCGACCGACAGAATGGCGTCGACCGACAGCATGTAGCGGGCATCGCCGCCACGCGCGAGCTTCAGGACCTTGCCGTCCTTGCCCTTGACCACGATGGCCGGACGCAGATCAGCCCCACCCCGCGACGCGCGCCAGTCGATGACGACGCGCTTGGCGATACCGGTGGATTCGTCGAGCGTTTCCGAGATCGACTGACCTTCAACCAGGTCCTCGAACCCGATGGTGCCCTCGACTTCGGTGAGAACCGGACGGGTGTACGGATCCCATTCCGCGATCCGCTGGCCGCGCTTGACCATGTCGCCTTCGTCGACGTGCATGCGCGCGCCGTACTGAATGCGGTGGGTCGCACGCTCGGTGCCATCGGCGTCGGTGATCGCAACGACCATGTTGCGGACCATCGCGATCAGATGACCTTCGCTGTTCTTGGCGATGGCCTTGTTCTTGATGGTCACCTTGCCGTCGAAGTTCGACTCGATGAACGACTGCTCGTTGATCTGCGCCGCGCCGCCGATGTGGAACGTACGCATCGTCAGCTGGGTGCCGGGTTCACCGATCGATTGCGCCGCGATGACGCCGACCGCTTCACCATGGTTGACCGGCGTGCCGCGGGCCAGATCGCGGCCGTAGCACTTGCCGCAGATGCCGTTGACGAGTTCGCAGGTCAGGGCCGAACGGATCTTCACTTCCTGGATGCCGGCCTGCTGGATGGCGTCGACGTGCGTCTCCTCCATCAGCGTGCCGCGCTTGACCACGACCTTGTTGGTCGCAGCATCACGCAGATCCTCGCCCGCGGTGCGGCCGAGAATGCGGGACGCCAGCGAGGCCACGACCGTGCCGGCATCGACGATGGCGCGCATCTTGATGCCGAGCTTGGTGCCGCAATCGTCCTGCGTGATGATGCAGTCCTGCGCCACGTCGACCAGACGGCGCGTCAGGTAGCCCGAGTTCGCGGTCTTCAACGCGGTGTCCGCCAGACCCTTGCGGGCGCCGTGGGTCGAGTTGAAGTATTCGAGCACCGACAGACCTTCCTTGAAGTTGGAAATGATCGGCGTTTCGATGATCTCACCCGACGGCTTGGCCATCAGGCCGCGCATACCGGCGAGCTGACGCATCTGGGCCGGCGAACCGCGCGCGCCCGAATGCGCCATCATGTAGATCGAGTTGATGTCGGCGTCGGCGCCCTTGGCGTTCTTCTTGGTCGAGGAGATTTCCTTCATCATCTCCTTGGCGATTTCTTCGGTCGCCTTCGACCAGGCGTCGACCACCTTGTTGTACTTCTCGCCATGGGTGATCAGGCCGTCATTGTACTGCTGCTCGAAATCCTTCGCCAGCGTACGGGTGGTGTCGACGATCTTCCACTTGGAGTGCGGCACGACCATGTCGTCCTTGCCGAACGAGATGCCGGCCTTGAACGCGTTGTAGAAGCCGAGCGCCATGATGCGGTCGCAGAAGATCACCGTCTCCTTCTGACCGCAGTGGCGGTAGACCTGGTCGATGACGCCGGAGATTTCGCGCTTGGTCATCAGCTTGTTGATGATGTCGTACGAAATCTTCGCCGAGCTCGGCAGCAGATTGCCGAGCATGACGCGGCCCGCGGTGGTTTCGATCCAGCGCTTGGACACCTTGCCGGTCTCGTCGATGCCTTCCCACCGGTACTTGATCTTGGTGTGGAGGTGGATGACCTTCGAATGCAGGGCGTGCTCGAGTTCGGCCATCTCGCCGAAGATCTTGCCCTCGCCGGGCAGGCCTTCGCGCATGATCGACACGTAATAGAGGCCGAGCACGATGTCCTGCGACGGCACGATGATCGGCTGGCCGTTCGCCGGATGCAGGATGTTGTTGGTCGACATCATCAGCACGCGCGCTTCCAGCTGCGCTTCGAGCGACAGCGGAACGTGCACGGCCATCTGGTCGCCGTCGAAGTCGGCGTTGAACGCGGCGCAGACCAGCGGATGCAGCTGGATCGCCTTACCCTCGATCAGGACGGGCTCGAACGCCTGAATGCCGAGGCGATGCAGCGTCGGCGCGCGGTTCAGCAGCACGGGATGCTCGCGAATGACTTCGTCGAGAATGTCCCAGACCTCGGGACGCTCTTTCTCGACCAGCTTCTTGGCCTGCTTCACCGTGGTGGACAGACCCTTGGCGTCGAGCCGCGAATAGATGAACGGCTTGAACAGTTCGAGCGCCATCTTCTTCGGCAGGCCGCACTGATGCAGCCGCAGTTCGGGACCGACCACGATCACCGAACGGCCGGAATAGTCGACGCGCTTGCCGAGCAGGTTCTGCCGGAAGCGGCCCTGCTTGCCCTTGAGCATGTCGGCCAGCGACTTCAGCGGACGCTTGTTGGCGCCGGTGATGACGCGGCCGCGGCGGCCGTTGTCGAACAACGCGTCGACGGCCTCCTGCAGCATGCGCTTTTCGTTGCGGATGATGATGTCGGGCGCACGCAGCTCCATCAGCCGCTTCAAGCGGTTGTTGCGATTGATGACGCGGCGATAGAGGTCGTTGAGGTCCGAGGTCGCAAAGCGGCCGCCGTCGAGCGGCACCAGCGGACGCAGGTCCGGCGGAATCACCGGCACCACGGTCAGGATCATCCACTCCGGCTTGTTGCCGGAATAGCGGAACGCTTCGACGATCTTGAGGCGCTTGGCGAGCTTCTTGTGCTTGATGTCGGATTCAGTTTCCTGCATCTCGGCGCGCAGCGAGGCTTCGAGCTTTTCGAGCTCGAGACCCTTGAGCAGCTCGCGGATCGCTTCGGCGCCGATCATGGCGGTGAAGCTGTCCTGGCCGTATTCGTCCTGCGCCTTCAGATACTCGTCTTCCGACAAGAGCTGACGGTCCTTGAGCGCGGTCAGACCCGGCTCCAGCACGACGTAATATTCGAAGTACAGGATCCGCTCGAGATCCTTCAGCGTCATGTCGAGCAGAAGGCCGATGCGGGACGGCAGCGACTTCAGGAACCAGATGTGCGCAACCGGCGCCGCCAGTTCGATATGGCCCATGCGCTCGCGACGGACGCGGGAGAGCGTCACTTCGACCGAGCACTTTTCGCAGATGATGCCCTTGTACTTCATCCGCTTGTACTTGCCGCACAAGCACTCGTAATCCTTGATCGGCCCGAAGATGCGGGCGCAGAACAGGCCGTCGCGCTCGGGCTTGAAGGTCCGGTAGTTGATGGTCTCCGGCTTCTTGATTTCGCCATACGACCACGACAGAATCTTCTCCGGAGACGCAATCGAAATCCGGATCTGGTCGAAGACCTGAGCCGGCGTCGTCGGATTGAAGAGATTCATAATTTCTTGGTTCATCGTCTTCTCCTCGCGTGCCGATCGTCACCGGCAGCAAATTCGAAACTCTTTGTCAGCGCGCGCCCTGCTCAACGTCCGAGCGGAGTGCGAATGCCCGGCACATCTGAGCGAAGACTTGCTTCGCCCGCATGCGCCGGACATGAAATCGTAAGCGTTACTCTGCCGCCTCGGACGTCGTGGCCGGGCCGATCTTGGAGTTGTGCAGGTCGACGTTGAGGCCGAGCGAGCGCATTTCCTTGACCAGCACGTTGAACGATTCCGGGATACCTGCCTCGAACGTGTCGTCGCCGCGCACGATCGCCTCGTACACCTTGGTACGGCCGGCGACGTCGTCCGACTTCACGGTCAGCATTTCCTGCAGCGTGTAGGCGGCGCCGTACGCTTCGAGCGCCCAGACCTCCATTTCGCCGAAACGCTGGCCGCCGAACTGCGCCTTACCGCCCAGCGGCTGCTGGGTAACGAGCGAGTACGGTCCGATCGAACGCGCGTGGATCTTGTCGTCCACGAGATGGTGCAGCTTGAGCATGTAGATGTAGCCCACTGTCACCTTGCGGTCGAAGGCGTCGCCGGTCCGGCCGTCATAGACGGTCGACTGGCCCGAGGCGTCGAAGCCCGCGAGCTTCAGCATTTCCTCGATGTCGGCTTCCTTGGCGCCGTCGAACACCGGCGTTGCGATCGGCACGCCGTGGCTGAGATTGCGGCCGAGCTCCATCAACTCGTTGTCGTTCAGCGTCTTGATGGTTTCATCGTCGCCATAGATCTTCTTCAGGGTCTCGCGCAGCGGCTTGAGATCCTGCTTCTGATAATAGGCGTCGATGGTCTGGCCGATGCGCTTGCCGAGGCCCGCGCAGGCCCAGCCGAGATGCGTCTCCAGAATCTGACCGACGTTCATGCGCGATGGCACGCCGAGCGGATTGAGCACGATGTCGGCATGGGTGCCGTCCTCGAGAAACGGCATGTCCTCGATCGGAACGATCTTGGACACCACGCCCTTGTTGCCGTGACGGCCGGCCATCTTGTCGCCGGGCTGGATCTTGCGCTTCACCGCGACGAAGACCTTGACCATCTTCATCACGCCGGGCGGCAGTTCGTCGCCACGCTGCAGCTTCTCGACCTTGTCGAGGAAGCGCTGTTCAAGGCCTTTCTTCGATTCGTCGTACTGCTTCCGCATCGCCTCGATTTCAGCCATCAGCTTGTCGTTGGGCGAAGCGAACAGCCACCACTGCGAGCGCGGATGCTCGTCGAGCACCGCACGGGTGATCTTGGTGTCCTTCTTGAAGCCCTTCGGACCGGCGATGCCCTGGCGGTTTTCCAGAAGCTCCGCCAGACGGCCGTAGACGTTACGGTCGAGAATCGCCTGCTCGTCGTCGCGGTCCTTGGCCAGACGCTCGATCTCTTCCCGCTCGATCGCCAGAGCGCGTTCGTCCTTGTCGACGCCGTGACGGTTGAACACGCGCACTTCGACGATCGTGCCCTGCACGCCCGGGGGCACGCGGAGCGAGGTGTCGCGGACGTCGGACGCCTTTTCGCCGAAGATGGCGCGCAGCAGCTTTTCTTCCGGCGTCATCGGGCTTTCGCCCTTCGGCGTGATCTTGCCGACCAGGATGTCGCCGGCGCGAACTTCGGCGCCGATGTAAACGATACCGGCTTCGTCGAGATTCTTCAGCGCTTCTTCCGAAACGTTCGGAATGTCGCGGGTGATTTCCTCCGGACCAAGCTTGGTGTCGCGGGCCATCACCTCGAACTCCTCGATGTGGATCGAGGTGAAGACGTCGTCCTTCACGATCCGCTCGGAGAGCAGGATCGAGTCTTCGAAGTTGTAGCCATTCCACGGCATGAACGCGACCAGCACGTTGCGGCCGAGCGCGAGTTCGCCGAGATCGGTCGAGGGACCGTCAGCGATGATGTCGCCCTTCTTGACGATGTCGCCGACCTTCACCAGCGGACGCTGGTTGATGCAGGTCGACTGGTTGGAGCGCTGGTACTTCATCAGCCGGTAGATATCGACGCCCGACTTGGTGGGATCGAGATCCTCGGTGGCGCGGATCACGACGCGGGTAGCGTCGATCTGGTCGATCACGCCGGAACGGCGCGCCGCGATCGCAGCACCCGAGTCACGCGCAACCACGCCTTCCATGCCGGTGCCGACGAACGGCGCCTCGGCGCGAACCAGCGGCACCGCCTGGCGCTGCATGTTCGAGCCCATCAGCGCGCGGTTGGCGTCGTCGTTCTCGAGGAACGGGATCAGGGCCGCGGCAACCGAAACCAGCTGTTTCGGCGACACGTCCATGTAGTCGACCTTGTCCGGCGTGATCGGCAACACTTCGCCGGCGTGACGGCAGATGATCAGGTCCTCGGTGAAGCGGCCCTTGGCGTCGAGCGGCACGTTGGCCTGCGCCACGCGATAACGGCCCTCCTCCATCGCCGAGAGGTACACGACCTCCTCGGTGACGCGGCCGTCCTTGACCTTGCGGTAAGGCGTCTCGACGAAGCCGTACTTGTTGACGCGCGCAAACGTCGCCAGCGAGTTGATCAGACCGATGTTCGGGCCTTCCGGCGTCTCGATCGGGCAGATACGGCCGTAATGCGTCGGATGCACGTCGCGCACTTCGAAGCCGGCGCGCTCGCGGGTCAGACCGCCCGGTCCAAGCGCCGAGAGACGGCGCTTGTGGGTGATCTCCGACAGCGGGTTGGTCTGGTCCATGAACTGCGACAGCTGCGAGGAGCCGAAGAACTCGCGCACCGCGGCAGCCGCCGGCTTGGCGTTGATCAGGTCCTGCGGCATCACGGTGTCGATATCGACACTGGACATGCGCTCCTTGATCGCGCGCTCCATGCGCAACAGGCCGATGCGGTACTGGTTTTCCATCAATTCGCCGACCGAACGCACCCGGCGGTTGCCGAGATGGTCGATGTCGTCGATCTCGCCCTTGCCGTCGCGCAGGTCGACCAGCGTCTTGATGACGGCCAGGATGTCTTCCTTGCGCAGCGTGCGGTGGGTGTCGGGCGCGTCGAGTTCGAGGCGCATGTTCATCTTGACGCGGCCGACCGCGGACAGGTCGTAGCGCTCGCTGTCGAAGAACAGCGACTGGAACATGGTCTGCGCCGAGTCGATGGTCGGCGGCTCGCCGGGACGCATCACGCGGTAGATGTCGAACAGCGCGTCTTCACGCGTCATGTTCTTGTCGGCATGCAGCGTGTTGCGGATGTAGGCGCCGACATTGACGTGGTCGATGTCGAGCAGCGGCAGTTCCTTGTAGCCCTGCTCGTTGAGCGCCTTCAGCGACTTCTCGGTCAGTTCCTCGCCGGCTTCGGCGTAGATTTCACCGGTCTTCGGGTTGACGAGGTCCTCGGCCAGATAGTTGCCGATCAGCTCTTCGTCCGACAGACGCAGCGCCTTGAGGCCCTTTTCCTGCATCTGGCGCGCGCTGCGCACGGTCAGCTTCTTGCCGGCCTCGAGCACGACCTTGCCGGTGTCGGCGTCGATCAGGTCGTTGATGGTCGAGTAGCCACGGAAACGGGTGGCGTCGAACGGCACGCGCCAGCCTTCCTTGGCACGCTTGTAATTGATCTTCTTGTAGAAGGTGGACAGGATCGTCTCGCCGTCGAGACCAAGCGCGTACATCAGCGAGGTCACGGGGATCTTGCGGCGGCGGTCGATGCGCGCGAACACGATGTCCTTGGCGTCGAACTCGATGTCGAGCCAGGAACCGCGGTACGGGATCACGCGGGCGGCAAACAGCAGCTTGCCGGACGAATGGGTCTTGCCCTTGTCGTGGTCGAAGAACACGCCGGGCGAACGGTGCATCTGGGAGACGATGACGCGCTCGGTGCCGTTCACGACGAAGGTGCCGTTCATGGTCATGAGCGGGATATCGCCCATGTAGACGTCCTGCTCCTTGATGTCCTTGACCGACTTGGCGCCGGTTTCCTCGTCGATATCGAACACGATCAGGCGCAGCGTCACCTTCAGCGGCGCCGCATAGGTCATGCCGCGCTGGCGGCACTCGTCGACGTCGTATTTCGGCGGTTCGAATTCATAGCGGACGAACTCCAGCATCGATGTGCCGGAGAAATCCGAGATCGGGAACACCGAACGGAAGACCGCCTGCAGGCCCTCGTCCAGACGGCCGCCGACCGGCTCATCGACCATCAGGAACTGGTCATAGGACGCCTTCTGAACCTCGATGAGGTTCGGCATCTCTGCGACTTCCTTGATGTGTCCAAAAAACTTGCGGATGCGTTTGCGACCGGTGAATGTCTGCTGCGCCATCGTGGCCTCTCATTTTCGTCGCCCTTGATGGACGAACCTTCCGAAGCGCGATTGCCATCGCCCCCGGGTTGAATTTTCGAATCGCTTCGCCGGAACCAAGCCCAAATTCAGGAATTAAGTCCCAAATTCGTTCTCCAGACCTTCAAAACGCAAAACGACGCGCGAGGCGCATGACTGCACCTCGCCCGTCCAACCATCGCTTCACGGACTGAAAAAGCCCGAAATTTGACTGTCTCCCAACGGCTTACGCCGAGAACCCTGCCGTCCCCGCCGCCTACCGTATTTTCCTGCTGCCAACCCGATATGGGATGACAATAGTGGAGATTCGAGGGTTAACCCCGCGAATCCCCACACATTTTTGTGTACGCCGTGCGTCCGGTTGTCCCATAGCACGACTTTTGCCTCGATCCCGGGTGCAGCTGCGCCCCGCCCGGGACCTTGTCTCAAGTAACTTGCGTTACTTGAGTTCAACCTTGGCGCCGGCCTTTTCGAGCTGGGCCTTGATCTTCTCGGCTTCGTCCTTGTTGACGCCTTCCTTGACCGGCTTCGGCGCGCCTTCGACGAGGTCCTTGGCTTCCTTGAGGCCCAGGCCGGTGATGGCGCGGACTTCCTTGATGACTTCGATCTTCTTCTCGCCGGCGGCGGCGAGGACGACCGTGAAGTCGGTCTTTTCTTCAGCGGGAGCGGCGGCAGCGCCACCACCGGCCGGACCGGCAACCGCAACGGCGGCAGCGGCGGACACGCCCCACTTTTCTTCAAGGAGCTTTGCGAGCTCGGCAGCTTCGAGCACGGTCAGGCTCGAGAGGTCGTCGACGATTTTCTGTAAGTCAGCCATTGATCTGTTTCCTTAAACGTATTGGTTCGAACCAGGTTTGATTTGCGAAGGGTCAGGCCGCTTCGCTCTTTGAGGCATAGGCCTGGACGACGCGCGCGAGCTTGGCCGCGGGCGCAGTCGAGAGCTGAGCGATCTTGGTCGCCGGCGCCACCAGGAGGCCGACAAGCTTTCCGCGCAGTTCATCGAGTGACGGCAGCGAGGCAAGAGCCTTCACGCCGTTAACATCCAGGACGGTTTTACCCATCGAGCCGCCGAGAATGACGAACTGCTCGTTCGTCTTGGCGAATTCGATGGCAACCTTCGGCGCCGCTACCGGATCGTCTGAAGTGGCGATCACGGTCGGTCCCTTCAGCAGGGAACCGATGGCAACGACATCCGTGCCTTCAAGAGCAATTTTGGCGAGACGGTTCTTCGAGACCTTCACCGACGCACCCGCCAGCTTCATCTGCGTGCGCAGCTTCTGCATCTGGGCCACGGTGAGGCCGGAATAGTGGGCGACGACTGCAACGCTGGTGGTCTTGAAGACCCCGTTCAGCGCTTCAACCGCGTCCTTTTTTGCCGCTCTTTCCACAGCAAGCTCTCTCCGGTTGGCGGCCTTCGCGTGAGGCGAGACCGCCGGGTTGCACCCACCGTCTCACCCAAACCTGACCTCAAGACACCAGTCCTTCGGACACGTCGGGCAAGACGACATTGAAAAGCCTGCCCTCCCGAACCAGATGGCGCGGGGTGTCGAGGTTCGAACCAAATCGGCCCACACGCCGCATGATGCGACGCCGAGCAAAATCCGGTCTTCACCCGTCTGTGCAGGCTATGCTATTAAGCCGTTGAAGAAATTTGCATTTCAGTGCAAATTTCAACTTCGGCGCCTGCAGTCTTGGACAGGATCGAGGTTATCCGGCAAGCCGGACGCCCCCTGCCGCATTCCAGCCTGACGATGAGTTTCCTTCCTTTCGAGCAATCCATAGCGGATGTCCTGAAAGGAATGATCTCCTACCGTGTCGGGTTTTCGGAATGCGAGCACAGACGTGCCAGCAACGGCCAGCACGCCCGGAAGCCGTTCTTTACCGAGTCTCGCCCGTCTTGCCAAGGGCAAAATTCAGGCCGCGGCGCTTAGGGGAACAAAGGGCGCGCGATTTTTTTCGCCCCGTTCTGTCACACCGGAGGCCCCTCGCTCGTCTAACGGCGCAGGAGGTTCAAAATGCAGCGCTCATTAGCAGCAATTCTCGCGATACCCGCCCTCATCAACGGCCTGACCATGCTCGTCGCCGGGCCGTTCTGGTACGCCAATGTCCCCGGCGTCACCGATACCGGGCCCTTCAACCCGCATTTCGTCCAGGACATCGGCCTGGCGTTTCTTGCCGCCGGTCTGTCGCTCGCGGCACGGGCCTGGCGTCCGCGGTACTGGCCGGCCGCCGTCGCCGGCGCCGGGTTCCTCGCCGCACATGCCCTGCTCCATTTGGTCATGATCGTCGGCGGGCACTCCCACCACGTTGGCTTCGACCTGCTCGTCATCATCCTGCCGGCGGCCGTCGCCCTCTATTCCGCCTTCCCCAGCAAAGGAGAATATTATGCGTAGTTGGATCGCGCGCCGCATGCTGCGCGCCACAGCCGAGCGTTACGGTTACGACACGAGCTATCTGGAGATGATGCTGAAGGAGGCGCCCGCCGCGTTCTTCAAGTTTGCGTCCGTGATGAAGGCCGCGGGGCATCGCGAGGTGGTTCCTGTCGAAGCCAGCTTTGCCGCCAAACTCGTCGGCACCCTGGCGGAAGATTGCGGCCCCTGCACGCAGCTCTGTGTCGACATGGCGCTGGAAGCCGGCATGACCAGGGACGAGATCGAAGCGGTGTTGCGGCGCGATCCCCGCGCGATGAGCGACACCACTTGTCTGGCGTTTCGGTTTGCCGATGCCGTAGTGCGGCGCTCGACCGACGACGAGGAATTTCGCGACGCCGTGCGCGCCCAATGGGGCCAGAAAGGCGTTATCGATTTGACGCTGGCGCTGCAAATGGGCCGGATGTTCCCGATGGTGAAGGCCGGGCTCGGCTATGCCAGGGAATGTCGCCGCGTCACGGTGGATGGACATAATGTCGATGTCGTCAAACAGGCCGCTTGAAGGCGACCCGCTGGCGCCCCATCGCGGGCGCCTGCTCGGGCTCGCCTATCGCATGCTCGGCAGCCGCAGCGACGCCGAAGACATCGTGCAGGATGCCTATCTGCGCTTTGCCGGCGCCCACGACGTTCACAACCCCGAGGCCTTTCTCGTCACCATCGTGACGCGGCT
This sequence comes from Bradyrhizobium sp. AUGA SZCCT0431, assembly GCF_018131065.1. Classification (NCBI taxonomy): domain Bacteria; kingdom Pseudomonadati; phylum Pseudomonadota; class Alphaproteobacteria; order Hyphomicrobiales; family Nitrobacteraceae; genus Bradyrhizobium; species Bradyrhizobium sp. AUGA SZCCT0431. Next base: position 125,827 of record NZ_JAFCLR010000020.1, read on the forward strand.
TTGCCTCGACCGCCTGAAGAGCGCGAAAGCGCGGCGGGAAGTCTATGTCGGGCCCTGGCTGCCCGAGCCGGTCTGCGATACGGAGGGTCTTTCGCCCGACGCGGCGACAGAACTCGCCGATGACCTTTCGTTTGCGTTGCTGCTGGCGCTGGACCGGCTGTCGCCGATGGAGCGCGCGGCGTTCCTTCTGCACGACGTCTTCGATACGCCATTTTCCGAGATCGCCGCCATGCTCGACCGGTCAGAGGCAGCGTGCCGGCAACTCGCAACCCGGGCCCGCCGCGCGGTGCGCGACCAACGCCCCGCGCCGGCCGCAACGCCGGATAATCACGCCCGCCTGCTGATGGCGTTCGGCGAGGCCGTAACCAGCGGCAATGTGGCGCGTTTGGCCGAGCTGCTGCGCGAAGACGCGGTTGCGATCACCGATGGCGGCGGCCGCAAGACAGCCGCGCGCAATCCGATTCACGGCGCCGACAAGATCGCCCGCTTCTTCATCGGCCTTGCGGCCAAGAATCCCGGACATGAGCTTCGCGTCGAACCGGCTGTCATCAACGGCGCCATTGGCGCCCTGTTCTATGTCGACGGCGAACTCGATCACACGCTGAGCGTGGCGATCGACGGGGAGCGGATCGCGGCGATCTATATCGTCCGCAATCCCGACAAGCTGCGGCACCTGCTGCCGGCTTCCCGGCACTAGAGCCGGGCCCCATCCTACTTTGCATGGGGTTGTTTTCGCGATTTTGATTCGGCTTCCCCCGATCAGCCGAGTTTCACGCCGTAAGGCAACGGCTTCCCGGCGAAATACGCCTCGAGATTGGCCATCACACAGTCCTGCATCGCCACATGCGATTCCAGCGTGTGACCGCCGATATGCGGGGACAATACGACGTTCGGCAGCGCCGTCAGCGCGTCCGGCGCATGCGGCTCCCTGGCGTAGACGTCGAGGCCGGCGCCGGCGATGGTCTGGTCGGTCAGCGCCGCGACCAGCGCCTGCTGATCGATCACCGAACCGCGCGCGATGTTGATGACGTAGCCGTCCCTGCCGAGCTTGTTCAGGATATTGGCGTCAACCACGTGGTGGGTGTCGCTGCCGGCGCGAACCGCGATCATCAGCACGCTGCACCATTCCGCGAGCGCCTCGAGCGTCGGAAAATATTGATACGGCACGTCGTGTTGGCTGCGGCTGAAATAGCCCACTTCAGTCTCGAAGGCTGCGACACGCGCGGCGATCTTGCGGCCGATCTCCCCCATGCCGTAGACGCCGATCCTGCGGCCGAGCATGCCGGCCTGCGGACGCATCATCGGTGATGGCTTTGCGCCAGCCCAGCTACCACTTCGCACGTAATCGTCGGCCACCAGCAACCGCCGGGTCGCGGCCAGCATCAGCGTCACCGCAATGTCGGCAACAGAGGCAGCATTCGCGCCCGGGCTGTGGCCGAGCACAATCTTGCGCTTTGCCACAGCTGCGAGATCGACGCCGTCATATCCGGTGCCGTAACAGACAATGGCTGCGAGTTCTGGCATCGAATCCATCACATCGGCGCGGAGTGGCGTGCCGCCTGCCGTGATCATCGCGCGAATACCGGAGAGTTGTTCGGCCGAGAACGTCTCGTTCGGCGGCTTGCCCGCAGCTTCCAGCAATTCGAAGCGCTCACCGATCCGCAGCATCAGGGCTTTTGGGAAACGCGAATAGACCAGGACCTTTTCGGGCATGTTGTTCTTTCCCTGTCGCAAAGCAAAGGGCGGAACCGGTCACCCGATTCCGCCCTGTTTTCTCATTGCTGCCGCAAGACCTTAACCGAGCAGCGTGCCCGGCTCGACCTTGACGCCCGGGCCCATGGTGGAGGAGACCGCCACGCGCTGGATGTAGGTGCCCTTGGAGCCGGCGGGTTTCGCCTTGGAGACCGCATCCGCGAGCGCCTTGACGTTCTGCACCAGCTTCTCTTCGGTGAACGACGCCTTGCCGATGCCGGCCTGCACGATGCCGGCCTTCTCGACGCGGAACTCGACCGAGCCGCCCTTGGCGCCCTTCACGGCGGTGGCGACGTCCATCGTCACGGTGCCGATCTTCGGGTTCGGCATCATGCCGCGCGGGCCGAGCACCTTACCGAGGCGGCCGACCAGCGGCATCATGTCGGGGGTGGCGATACAACGATCGAAATCGATCGCACCGCCCTGCACCTTCTCGACCAGGTCTTCGGCGCCGACGACGTCAGCACCCGCTGCCTTGGCCTCTTCCGCCTTGGCGCCGCGCGCGAACACGCCGACGCGCAGGGTGCGGCCGGTGCCGTTCGGCAGGGTCACCACGCCGCGGACCATCTGGTCGGCGTGACGCGGATCGACGCCGAGATTGATCGCGATCTCGATCGTCTCGTCGAACTTCGACTTGGCGCGTTCCTTGACCATCTTGATGGCGTCCGCGAGCGGATAGAGCTTCTCGCGGTCGACGCCCTCGCGGGCCTTCTTCAAACGTTTTCCGATTGCCATGGTCCGTTACCCCGCAACTTCCAGACCCATCGAACGGGCGGAGCCCTCGACCATCTTCATGGCCGACTCGACGGAATCGCAATTGAGATCCTTCATCTTCTTTTCGGCGATCTCGCGCACCTGCGCTTTGGTCACCTGGCCGGCCTTGTCGCGGCCCGGGGCTTTCGAACCGGACTGGATCTTGGCGGCCTGCTTGAGGAAGAATGACATCGGCGGGGTCTTCATCTCGAAGGTGAACGAACGATCGGCGTAGATCGTGATCACCACCGGAATCGGGGTGTTCTTTTCTTCCTTCTGCGTCTGGGCGTTGAACGCCTTGCAGAATTCCATGATGTTGAGACCGCGCTGACCAAGCGCGGGACCGATCGGGGGCGAAGGATTCGCAGCACCCGCCGGCACCTGCAATTTCAGGTATCCGGTCACTTTCTTTGCCATACGTCACTCCTCATGTTGCTCCGGATCATCCGGTAGCTTCACAGGACCGTGGTGCGGTTCAACGGATGACTGGCGATCACCCATCTCCTCCCACGGCACTTTTCCCTCTCCCCGCATGCGGGAAGAGGTCAAGACGATCAGACCTTCTCGACCTGACCGAATTCCAGTTCGACGGGCGTGGCGCGGCCGAAGATCGACACCGCGACCTTCACGCGGCTGCGCGCCTCGTCAATTTCCTCGACCACGCCGGAGAACGACGCGAACGGCCCATCGGCCACGCGGACGTTCTCGCCGATTTCGAACGACACCGACGCCTTCGGACGTTCGACGCCTTCCTGCACCTGGTGCAGGATCCGCATCGCCTCGGAGTCCGAGATCGGCATCGGCTTGTTTTCGGCGCCCAGGAAGCCGGTCACCTTGGGCGTGTTCTTGATGAGATGGAACGCCTCGTCGGTCAGCTTCATCTTCACCAGCACGTAGCCCGGGAAGAACTTGCGCTCGGCGTCGATCTTGCGGCCGCGGCGCACCTCGGTGACCTTTTCGGTCGGCACCAGGACCTGCTCGAACAGTTCCTCCAGCCCGCGCTGCTTGGACTGTTCGCGGATCGATTCCGCAACCTTCTTCTCGAAGTTCGAATAGGCGTGAACAATATACCAGCGCTTGTCCATCGTTTGGGTTCCGGTGCTCATCAGTGGACGCCCAGCAGGAAGGTAATGAGATAGCGGATGATCATATCCGCGGCGAAGAAGAAGATCGAAGCCAGCGCAACCATCACGAACACCATGATGGTGGTGATGGTCACTTCGCGGCGGGTCGGCCAGGTGACCTTGGCGGTCTCCGAACGCACTTCCTGCAGGAACTTGAACGGGCTGAGAGCCATCGTTGGGTACCGCGTCCTTCGTGAAACGAATGTCTGAATTTAAGTGAATCCGAACAGCCCTCTAGCGCCCAGCCCTCTCTCGAAGGATGAGCCGCCAAGCGGGCTCGATTGTTCGGGGGATTTCAAAGCCGCGCCGGATATCCGCATAACGGGCCAGCAGCAGGTGGCGGGTATCTACTGCCAGTCGGGCAAAAGGTCAAGGTACGCGCCGGCCGGCGGAAAGGCCCCCGGGCCGGCGGAAACGCCCCGGGCCGGACCGAAGGCCCTTGGTTAACCGCTGGTGCCGGGCGCCCCTCAAATCCGAATCAGAGCGTGGTCGGGTTCTTAAAGGCTCCCCGCCATCCTGACGGTTCCCTTGATGGACCGTGAGGTGACGATGTCGCTGCTTAACCAACACCAGACCGGTCAGGACGGACCTGCAGGTGACATCGCCTGGAGCGTTCTCGACGCGGCCAACGACCTCGGCGATACCGTCACCATCGATGCCTGCCGGCGGGTGATTGATGCGAATCTGCGAGGCCTCGAGCCCGCGACTTCGGACATGGCGATCGTGGTGGGATTCTTCGGCTAGATCCGGACTGGCGGCGGAAAGCTCGCGCAAGTCCTTGATTTGGCTGGCAGGGGCGGCAGGGCTCGAACCTGCGACAACCGGTTTTGGAGACCGGTACTCTACCAACTGAGCTACACCCCTATCGCGAACCATGCGTCGCCGCCGGTTTCGGCCCGTTTCAAGCATAGGCAATGCCCCGATTGCAAGGGCGAAGCGGTTACCGCCCCTCTGGAAATCGGTAACCGCCCTGTTCAAGTCAAGTGTTCTGCGCCAAACTTGCTCCCTGCCATAACAACAAGAGCAGTGGGAGAGACCATGAACGCGCAGACCGCCCCCAAACACGCCGCCGCCCCGCAGACCCCGTCCCTCCCCCACGCCAAGCCGGAACAGATCGGGTTGTCCACTGCCCGCCTGCAACGCATGTCGGACGCCTTCAAGCGCGAGGTCGACAAGGGAACCCTGCCGGGTGCGACCGTGCTGGTGGCCCGCCGCGGCCAGATCGGCTGGTTCGACGCGATCGGCCGGCAGGCGCCCATCTTGTCCGCGCCGATGGCGCACGACAGCATCTTCCGCATCTTCTCGATGACCAAGCCGATCGTCTCTGTTGGAATCATGATGCTGATCGAGGACGGCCACTTCCTGCTCAGCGACCCCGTCGCCAAATTCATCCCCGAATTCGCCGGCCAGAAGGTCGGCGTTGAACACAACGGCCAGCTCGATCTGGTGCCCCTGAAGCGGCAGATGACGGTACAGGACCTGCTGCGCCACACTTCGGGTATCACGTACGACCACACCGGCAACGGACTGGTGCAACAGCTCTATCAGCAATCGCGGCTGCGCAGCCGCAAGATCACCAATGCCGAACATGCCGCGATGGTCGCGACCATGCCGCTGATCTGCCAGCCCGGCGCGGAATGGAATTACAGCCGCTCCACCGACATCCTCGGCCGCATCATCGAAGTCATCTCCGGCAAGTCGCTCGGCGCCTTCCTGACCGAGCGCATCCTGGCGCCGCTGCAGATGGCCGAGACCGCGTTCCACACCGCAGAGGAAAATGCCGGCCGGCTGGCCGAGGCATTCCCGACTGATCCCTGGAACGGCGACAAGGTCCAGCTCTTCAACATGCTCGAAAAGCCGGTGATGGAATCCGGCGGCGGCGGGCTGGTGTCGACCACGATGGACTATGCGCGCTTCAGCCAGATGCTGCTCAACGGTGGCACCCTGGATGGCAACAGGATCGTTGGACGCAAGACGCTGGAACTGATGGCGTCCGATCACCTCGCCCCATCGGTCAAGGTCAACTCGCCCTTGATGCCGGCCGGCCACGGCTTTGGCCTCTGCTTTGCGGTCCGCACCCATGACGGCATGGCGCCGTTCCCGGGCTCGCGCGGCAACTTCTTCTGGAGCGGGATGGCCGGGACGTTCTTCTGGATCGACCCGAAGGAGGACCTGTTCGCGGTGTTCATGATGCAGGGCCCGGGCCAGCGGGAGTACATCCGCACGATGTTGCGGAACCTGGTATACGCGGCGGTGGAGTGAGCCTCCTTACACGCATTACACGCAACTAAATTCCGTCGTCCCGGACAAGCGACCACTTGCGAGCGCGATCCGGGACCCATACGCCGCGGCCCATCGGTGAAATCGCTGGCGTTAGATACTTTCTGCGGCAACGATCGCTGCGGAGTATGGGTCCCGGCCTTCGCCGGGACGACGAATAGCCTCAACTAATCGTCGCCCCACCATCGATCACGATGGTCTGGCCGGTCATGAAGTCGCCGGCCGCCGATCCCATGAACACCGCCGCGCCGGCGATCTCGTCGGGGGTGCCGATGCGGAGCAGCGGCGAGCGTGCGGTCGAGGCTTTCAGGGTATCGGGATTGTCCCACAGCGCCTTGGCGAAATCGGTCTTGATCAGGCCGGGCGCGATGCAGTTCACGCGGATGTTGTGCTTGCCGTATTCGCAGGCGAGGTTGCGCGCGAGCTGCATGTCGGCGGCCTTCGAGATCGCGTAGGCGCCGAGCACGGTCGAGCCCTTCAGACCGCCGATCGAAGACACGATGATGATCGAGCCGTCCTTGCGTTCGATCATCTGCGGCACGACCATGTTGATCAGCCAGTTGTTGGCGACGATGTTGTTGTCCAAAATCTTGCGGAACTGATCGTCGGAGATGCCGCCGAGCGGACCATAGTAAGGATTGGACGCGGCGTTGCAGACCAGCACGTCGATCTTGCCGAAGGCGCGGTTGGATTCATCGACCAGGTTTTGGAGGTTTTCCTTGCTCGAAATATTCGCCGCGACCGAGACCGCCGTGCCCTTGCCGAATTTTTCGTTGATCGATTTGGTGACGGAATCGCAGACGTCCTGCTTGCGCGAGGAGATCACGACCTTGGCGCCGTGCTCGGCCATCCGCTCGGCGATGGCAAGGCCGATGCCGCGCGTGGAGCCGGTGATGACGGCGACTTTGCCCTTCATGTCGAACAAGCTCATGTCTCTCTCCCAAATGTTGGTCCGGCGGTCCGCCGGTTTTGGTTTTAAACCTAACGTCATTCCGGGGTGATGCGAAGCATCGAACTACGATGTGCAATTGCACATCGGAGAATGACGACTCACGCAAGCTTCGTCGCAGGCGGCACGATCTCCGGCCCGGCCGGCTGATGCATCGCATTGTGCGAGGCGTCCGCAATCCACGGCTGCTGGTTGACCATCGGCAGCCGCCAGATCGAATGACCTTCGGCGGAGATATGGTCGAGCCGCGTCACCGATACATTGTCGATGTCGAAAGCGAGGCCCTTGTCGGGTTGACCGCCCAGCGCAAGACCAATGGCGGCCTTGATCGTTCCGCCATGCGCGGCGACGATCACGTCCTTGCCCGCCTGCTCTTTCGTGATGCGCTCGATCGCACCTCGAACGCGATAATAGAGATCCATGAAGCTTTCGCCGCCGGGCGCGGGTTCGTCGATCGCCGCGAACCAGTGGCTGCCGGCGGGTTGCCTCGCCAGAAACGCCGCGCGATTCATGCCCTGCCATTCGCCGAGATGCTGTTCGGCAAAGGCCTTCTCGTGCGGCATGTCCGCGGGTTTGGGAAATCCGGCGTCCCAGATCGCGGCAGCGGTCTGATGCGTGCGCTTCAGGTTGCTTGCATACCAGACCGCGTTGCGCGGCAGGATTTTTCCGACCGCGTCGAACACCACGCGATCGCTGGTGTCGCAGCCCAGATCCTTTTGCCCGTAGATGCAGCCGCCGTCCTCGCGGACCGGCGCATGCCGCACCCACCACCAGCGCGTCGTGACTTCATTCGGCTTGGCTGGATTGGACATCGCCAAAATCCCTCAATAGTGTTTGCAATAATCGTTGATGTCGCTGTACGTCAGAGCGCGCATCGCCTCAAGTCACTTCGACGTTCTTGAGCGTTTGAAATCTTGTTTGAAATTCCGCAAGGCGGCAGACGCCGACCGAACAAACTCCAGGGAGAACCTCATGGGCCGCCTCGAAGGCAAATCCGTCATCATCACCGGCGCAGGCAGCGGCATCGGACGCGCGGCCTCCTTGTTGTTCACCAGGGAAGGCGCAAAGCTGATTGCGGTCGATCGCAGCGAAGCGGTGAAGGAAACCGCAAAGCTCGTCAGTGACGCCGGCGGCATTGTCGAAGCCGTGATGGCGGATGCGGGATCGGAAGCCGACGTGAAGGCCTTCATCGACAAGGCGGTCTCGAAATACGGCAAGCTCGATGCGATCTGGGCCAATGCCGGCGTCAGCGGCGGGCTGGTTCCGATTCCCGAACAGACGGTGGAGCACTGGCAGGAAGTGCTGCGCATCAATTTGATCGGACCGTTCCTCGCAATCAAGCATTCGATGCCGCACATGATCAGGCAGAAGTCGGGCTCGATCGTCTGCACCGCTTCCGTCGCAGGTCTCAAGGCCGGCGCCAGCGGACATCCCTATGGCGCAAGCAAGGCCGGTGTGATCAGTTTGGTGCAGACGACCGCCTATTCGCTGTCCGGCACCGGCGTGCGCATCAACGCAGTCTGTCCGGGCCTGATCGAAACCGGCATGACCAAGCCGGTGTTCGATCGCGCCAAGGAGCGCGGCACCCAAGACAAGATCGGCCAGCTCAACCCGCTGAAGCGCGCCGGCCAGCCGCATGAACTCGCCGCAATGGGACTGTTCCTTGCCAGCGACGACGCGTCCTATGTCAACGGTCAGGCGATCCCGGTCGACGGCGGTTTGACGGCGTCGATGCCGTATACGGGCAAGCCGGTTTAGGTTTCGCTCTATCAACTTGTCGTCCCGGCGAAGGCCCTAGGGCATGCACACATCTAGTTTATTGGGGATTCCCGAATCGGCATTTTGTGTGATTCATATTGCGACACTTCGGCTTTGGCAGAGGTGTCGACATGCTGGCGCAAATTGACTGGTCATTGGGTCGGTTCGGGGATCGTCGTCTCGAAAAAGGGGGGCGGCGCTCGTCGAATGCATGGTCGCTGGCAAGGATGTCTGCCTGCGGCGGCTTGCGAAGGGTGTTCGGGCGCAGGAGGTGCGGTTCAACCGCTTTCTCGGCAATTCCAAGGTGACGACCGCGCGGGTGATCGAAAGCTGGAGCGAGGGCACGGCAACCGCGGCGGAAGGCCGTCATGTGCTGGCGATCCAGGATACCAGCGAAATCAATTTTGCCACGACGGCACAACGCCGGCGCGGCCTCGGCGAGATTGGCCACGGCAACACCCGCGGGGTGTTGCTGCACCCGATGTTGGCGGTAGACGCCGAGAGCGGCAGCTGCCTTGGCCTGTTGCACGGCGAGGTTTGGACCCGCCAGGGCCGCCGCACCGTCTCGCACGATCAGCGCGACCTCACGGACAAGGAATCGCAGCGCTGGATCGCGACCGCGCTGGCGGCCAAGCCGCTGCTGGCCAAGGCCGCTATGGTGACCATGCTGGGCGACCGCGAGAGCGATATCTTCGCTCTCTATGCCAGCGCCCTGAAAGAGCAGTTCCACGTCATTGCTCGCAGCATGCACGATCGCAAGCTGGCGGATGCTTCCGGCCTGTATGCGGCCAGCGAGGCCATGACCATCATCGAACAGCGAGCCATCGTGCTGCCTGCGCGGGCACAGCGGGCTGAGCGAGCCGCGCTTCTCGATCTGCGCTTCGGCGCCGTGAAGCTGGCCAGACCGCAAACCAGGTTCCTGCGCCATTTGCCGAAAAGCCTCTCGCTGACCCTGGTCGATGTGCGTGAGGTCGAGCCTCAGGCCGGCATTGAGCCGCTGCACTGGCGGCTGCTCACGACGCATCCGGTGACCACGGCAGAAGAGGCTTGGCGCATCGTCGAATGGTACAAGCGGCGGTGGCTGATCGAGCAGTTCTTCCGCATCCTCAAGACGCAAGGCTTCAAGCTCGAAGACAGCCAGGTCGGGACTGCCGAGCGGCTCCTCAAGTTGGTCGCGATCGCAGCCAAGGCGGCGGTCATTACCCTCCAACTCGTGCAGGCACGCGATGGCCGTGATCACCAGCCCATTCGGATTGCCTTCGATGCCACGGAAGTCGCTACCCTCGCCGCCTTCAATCGCAATCTCGAAGCTCAAAGCAAACGGCTCAGAAATCCGCATCCGCCCGACAGCCTCGCGTGGGCCGCCTGGATCGTCGGCCGGCTCGGCGGCTGGGACGGTTACCCCTCGTCCAAGCCGCCAGGTCCCAT